>CAISOQ010000231.1 GCA_903887095.1 uncultured Flavobacteriia bacterium | reverse complement strand
TGCACACCAACCTTGGGTACAGATGTTTTAACCGCATGTGATTCTTTGACATGGATTGATGGAAATACTTATAACTTCTCAAATACTGGAATCACACACAATCTAGTGAATTCTGCAGGATGTGATTCGATTGTTTCGCTGGACCTTACCATTAATTATTCATCGAACGGAATGGAATTAATTGAAGCTTGTGCATTTCCATATACAGATCCAAATTCGGGCATTACCTACAATGTGCCAGACACAATAGTAGATGTTTCTGTTGGTTCAAACGGGTGTCCGGTAACTTTTACGACCTATGTAAACTTAATACCGAATCCATTCTCCACCTTTATCAATTCTTCGCCGGATGACGTTTTAATTTGGGCAGCAGATACCACATTGATGTATGGATATCAGTGGTATGATTGTACAACTGATCAGAATATTTCAGGTGCAACCTCATATTCTTATTATCCTGCGGCCGATGGGTCTTACGCTTTGATCGGTCAATGGCCAAACAATTGTGTTGATACCTCAGATTGCTTCACAGTAATCGGAGTTGGATTGAATGAAATAATCAACAAAGCATTCACGATTTATCCCAATCCTTCCAATGGCACTTTCGAATTGTTGTTGCCATCTGTTAGCGCTACAATGAATATCGAACTTTTCAATTTGAACGGACAAAAGATTTGTTCGAAAGAAATCGTTGGATCTAGCAAAACGATAGAACTACCACAAATTTCAAGAGGAACATATCTTCTTAACGCTCGAACTGAGGAAGAAAGCTATACCACAAGAATAATCATTGAATAAGCTAACAAGAAATGATATAGGAGGCTATCCCATGGGATGGCCTTTTTTATTTTTATTTTAAGTACTTTTAAAACTCAATTTAAACAATCGTACACCATGAAAATTGCCTTTTTCATTTCACTTTTCTCATTGACTTTTTCAGCTCTTAGTCAAACATATTGGCAACAAGAGGTGAATTACAAAATCAATGTGAAATTAGATGACCTAAATCACACATTGAGCGCTTTTGAAACATTTGAATACATTAATCATTCGCCAGATCAACTTGATAAATTATACATTCACCTATGGCCAAATGCCTATCGAAATGGGCAAACTGCTTTAGCAAAGCAACAATACAAGGATGGAAAAACGACGTTGCGCTATGGAAGTGATGAAGACAAAGGAAACATCGATTCACTCGACTTCAAGGTAAATGGCAGCAAAGTTGAATGGGAATTTGATCCAAAAAATATCGACATCTGTATTCTTCACCTTTCTGCTCCATTGAAACCAGGGGAAAGACTGACTGTTTCGACTCCTTTCAAAGTGAAAATTCCCTCAGGTGAGATTTCCAGACTTGGGCATATTGGACAATCGTATCAAATTACACAATGGTACCCTAAACCAGCAGTATATGACAAAAATGGATGGAACCCTATCCCTTATTTAAATCAAGGAGAATTCTATTCTGAATATGGCTCATTTGATGTAAGTATTACTTTACCAAAAAACTATGTTGTTGGTGCAACCGGTGATTTGCAAACAGAATCTGAGATTCAGTTTCTAAATGAAAAAGCAGCCGAAACTCAAAAACGAATTGCAGATTTGGTTGAAGAATCAATTAATTCAAAGAAGGAAACAAACTTCCCTCAATCAGATTCGGAATGGAAAACAATTCGCTACACGCAAAAAAACGTGCATGATTTTGCTTGGTTTGCCGACAAAAGATATGCCGTTTTGAAAGGAGAAGTTGAACTCCCTCGTTCTAAAAAAATGGTTACTTCATGGGCAATGTTTGTTCCTAGTAATTCTGAAACTTGGCAGTATGCCATTGAATACCTCAATGATGGTACATTCTATTACTCCAAATGGAACGGAGATTACCCATACAACCAAGTCACAGCGGTCGATGGCACTATCTCAGCAGGCGGTGGAATGGAATACCCGAATGTTACAGTTATTGGCAGTGCAAGCAATAAAGAGGAATTAGAAGTGGTAATCGTTCACGAAGTTGGCCATAACTGGTTTTACGGAATATTAGGATCAAACGAACGTGTTCACGGATGGATGGACGAAGGAATGAACACACTGAATGAAGTCCGTTATGTGCAAACAAAGTATCCCAACAATACCCGCATGTCAGATATGGTTCTGGGCGGGAGATTTCATTTCAATGATTTGGATCACCATGACATGGGAGATATTGCATATCGAATGGTCGCATGTTTAGGTGAAGATCAACCATTAGAGACACATTCTGCTGATTTTAGCTCATTGAATTATGGGGTAATCATGTACCAAAAAACAGGTTTGATTTTCTATTATTTGAAAGATTACCTTGGAGAAGAGCTTTTCGATAAATGCATGAATGACTATTTCGAGACGTGGAAGTTCAAGCATCCACAACCGGAGGACATGAAGGCAACTTTGGAAAAAGCATCTGGGAAAGATTTGAGCTGGTTATTTGAAGATTTAATCAATACAACAAACCACATTGATTATAAATTGAAATGTGTCAAAACGGACGATGCGGGTACAACTGTCAAAGTAAAGAATGTTGGTCAAGTGAATGGGCCAATTGAAGTGAATATTTTGAATAACGGAGAAATCGCTGAGACTGCCTGGTTAGAACCCGGACAATCAGAAGTAACAATGAAAACACCAAATGCGCAAGAAGTAGTCATCGATGCTTCGAAAGATATTCCTGAAATTTATCGCGGAAATAACAATTGGCATGCTGAGGGTCCTCTGAAAAAAGCAGAACTTTTAAAAATCGAATACTTGATTGGAGACAATGAGTCTAAAAACACAACCGTTTTCTGGACACCAATAGTTGCAGGAAATATCTACGACAAACTGATGGTGGGTGCAGCATTCCACAACATGGGAGTTCCATTCACCAAATTTCAATATTTAGTTGCGCCGATGTATTCTTTTGGTAGAAATATGGTTTCCGGAATCGGCGAATTTTCTTATTCTCTTTTACCAGAAAAATGTGCGAAAATCAGTAAAGTCGGTTTATCTTTTAAATCTTTCAAATATGATTCGACTGGCAATCTTAGAAAAGCCGAAGGAACCTATACAGCGATTTCACCATACTGGAACACGAAATTGGGTAAACGAAATAATTCAATTTTCACGCATTCTATTTTGATTCAAGGAATCCTTCGTTACAATTACAACAACGGCTTCACAAAAGATTACCAGGGTGGTTTCTTGAAATATTCTGGCGGAGTGAGTCTTCCTGATCATAAGTTCACCTTTGCTCTAAGAGGAGATTACTTGAAAGCACAAGATGCCGAATTCAGTCGAATAAGTGCTGAAGCTACCTATCGATTTAGGTACCTAAAAAATTCAATGAAGCGTTGGGTAGAGATCCGAGGTTTTGTAGGTGATTACCTGAATTTTGTGCACGCAAACGCAGCAAGTACCTATCGTTATGCCATGTCACTAAGTGGAACGGATGGCGCTCAAGATCTTTTCTTTGAAGATTATTATTTTGGAAGAGGACAAATAAGCGGTATTTGGTCACAGCAACGTACAGAAAATATGGGTGGTTTTAAATCAACTTCTTGGTTTGGCACTAGTACAAACTGGATGGCAACAACCAACTTGTACGCACAATTACCTGTTCCTAAACTAGGATTTTTGGGTATCTATGCAGATGCCGGAGCCTTCTACAACGGTGTTAGTGTAAATTCTGCTATAAATACTGGAATTGGTTTTCGAATTTCTAAGGTTGTAGGAATTTATTTCCCAGTCTGGATGAGCAAACAATTGCAAAACTCATTTGGGAATTCGAAATATGCGGAAAAAATAAGATTTTCAATTAAGCTAAACGTCGTGAACAAAGGCTTATCCTTTAGTTCGCTTTTGAATTGATTGTAAAGAAGAAAATAATTCACTTAGTTCGAGCGAAAGATAGCCGCGTACTGCTTTGAATAGCAGAACGAATGGAATGATTACAAATCGTTTGTCTTTAGGCACTCGCACACCGGAATATTCCAGGTGGTTTGTTTTTGTTACTGAAATCCGTCCCTGTTTTTTTCGCTTTTCATATATGCGGTTAAGTCTTGTCCCAATAACATTGACTCCGAAACGCTCCATAAAGGAAAAACGCAAAGGCATTTTAAGCTTGGCCTTGAAGACAACAGATGGATAAACAACTGTCCCTATGTATACAAAATTCCCGAGTTTGGTCCATGTGGTAAACAAGTCATAAGAACCCATTATTCCATAAGCATAGCGATACATTAGAAGTCTTGTTTCATAGGCTTTATGAAACGTAGACGTGTACTTTTTCCAACCTCGTTGATCATATCTTCCTTTCACTTTTTCCTGAACCAACAAATCGGACAACCAAAGACTCTGTTGACCAATTAATTCAAGTCCTGGAGAGAAGAGTGGATCGAGAAATGCACCGCTGTCACCCATGAGCGCAACTCCTTGTTCAACTAATTTTTCCGAAACATATGGCACCTGTTCAATGTGTCGAATTGAGCTCATTTCAGCACCACTGGTCATTCTAGACAATTCTGGATCTTGCTCAATCAACTGCCTGAAATATTCCTCAGCTGAATCAAAATGAATTTTCTGTTTATCAAACATAACCCCGATGCTCGTTGTAATGTCATCAAGTCGAATAATCCACCACCAAGAATTTGGACGCATCAAGTGCGTTGTACTGAACTTTCTTAAAGCAATCGCGTTGCTATCCCAATATACATTTTCTGGCGTATCCCACTTCTCATTGGGTTGAATATGTTTGAAATGAGCCATTATCGAGCCAGTCTGCAAGTCGATGGGAAGGTCTCTCCAATTGAGTAATTTAGAAAGAACCCTCGTTCTGCCGCTCGCATCAACTACCCAAGGTGTGGTAATGTGAAAATCATTTTCCAAATAAGAGACATGTACTTTGTTCGAACCATTTCCTCGCTCAAAAAAGATAATTTCAGCTGGACGAAAAACAGTGACACCTCTTTTTTCAACTTCCTCCAAAAGGTCCTGATCCAAACGTTTCCTATCCAGATGATAGGCATTAATTCTTCCGGGAAAAGTGGGACTTGCAAACTCAGCTATATCCGTTCTATCCTTACTCAATTGCTCATTGAAGAGAAATCGAATTCCAGAT
>CAISOQ010000230.1 GCA_903887095.1 uncultured Flavobacteriia bacterium | reverse complement strand
TATAAAGAAAAATAGGGGATTTAAGTAATTCTAATTTTTCGCAACTTCTTAGAGCGAATCTTTCTCAGAATTCTACTATTCAGAGTGATTAAAAGCATTAAGAAAAAACCAACTAAAGTTTTAATACATACAGTAAAAAATATATTTGTTTTTACTTTTTCTTGGATGAGCAAGGGATTTAGATGTTTGTTATTGCAGCGAATTATTGGATTTAAAAATAACTGACTGTGCTGATTGATTGCTTTTACGCGAATATAAGTGTCGTTTTTCGACATAGTATAGTTAGCGGATGAAGTTGATCGTAAAGACTTACGAACTTCCCCATTTTGACCAATAAAAAGTAGTGTGTCAGCCTTATTTGTTAGTGTTATTCTGATCGTATTTTCACCAACTATTCTGCAATTCTGCAATTCATTTTCACTAAATCCATACATTGTTTTAATGCTGTAATGTTTTCCTTGTCTCATTGCATCTATCGTCGAAGAAGAATTGTATTTATCTGCAAAAATGACATTGTATATTTTACACGCTTCTTCCTCTTTGGGATCATGTATATCATCGTTCCCAACAATCCAACTTAATTTTCCGGACGAAAGTGCTTTGTCCCAATAACGTTCTGAATTGCGATAATGGTTAAGTACTTCAGTAAGCTGGTAATTTGATAGTTTTTTAAAATCAGAGAGTGATCTACTCATTCCGAAGTCAGGATGCGCAATTGCAATAAGCGTTTTATTGTTAGTTACCTTATTTATAATGGTTTGTTGGTGATGCACTGTTTGAAGCAGTGGGAAATCAAAATAAGAAACTTTTTGAGAATTAATAATTAATAAATGGGACTTCAAAGGATTGAAACCATGTTCATAGACCGGAATATAAATTCCTTTTTTGTTGGTTCCATAGCGGCTTATATTATGATAGTTCGAAATACCGGCGATATCATAATCGTTTTTCTTGTAATGGTCAAATAATTCTTTTTCGGTGCTTTTACCATTTGTTGTTCCACCCCAGGCTTTTGAATGAGCATGAAAATTTGCTTTAATTCTTCTATTACCTATATTTTCGTATGGATTATAAATTTCCTTTCCTTTAAATATAGAAGTTTCTGAAAAATTAAAGATTTCGCTATTCAGGTAAAAAAATGTGATAACAATAAGAACAGTTAGCACAAAAAAAGAAATCAGATAGAAAAATAGGCTTACAAAACGCTTTAAAATATTCTGAATTTTTTTACCTGAATAAAGGCTTTGGTTCTTTTTATTTTGAGCAAACATATTAATCTGAAAAGGGAAGATCAGATTATGTTGTAGTATCAATACCTCCCGATTTTATGCAAATCTAAGTCTCATTGATTCAGTAAATTATAAAAATTAAAAACTTACCAGAAATTTAATTTCGGGATAATAATTTATTTTTGAAGCGGTAATACCTATTTAATTTGCAGGTGTTCCAATCAAAAACATGGTTGGAATCTTCGAAAGATCATAGGCGTTTTCTCGCCAGGATTTTACAGACATTGTTTTAATGGATGCATCCGGTAAAGTGAGGTTGGATGCAATACAGATCATTGTATTGTCGGTAAGTTCATTGAGAAGATCATCCAAAACATTCATATTTCTGAACGGGGTATCCATGAAAATATGCGTTGAACCATTTCTTCTGCTATCACCTTCGAAATCTTTTAGTTTACGGATACGGTCTTTTCTTTCTCTTGGAAGGTAGCCGTGAAAGCTGAATTGCTGCCCATTGAAACCACTTGAAATAAGCGCAAGAAGAATTGAAGATGGTCCAACAAACGGAATGACTGTAAACTCTTCTTTGTGTGCAAGCGAAACAAGTTCAGCTCCCGGATCAGCAATTCCTGGACAACCTGCCTCTGAAATCACACCAACGTTCGCACCTGCTTTTAATTCACGAATTATTTTTTGTAATTCAGCAATGTCCGTTCGTTTGTTGAGTTCATAAAATTGAGTTTCATCGATAGGGAATTCTCTGTCCATTTTTCTGAGTAATCTTCTCGCTGAACGCAAATCTTCAACCGCAAATACGCGCAATTCTTTTACGAAATCAATAACGTCAGAAGGAAGAATATCTCGAAGCGATTCACCTCCCAAGGTATTTGGGACCAAATAGAGTTTACCTTTTTCCATGCGCAAAGATACGTTCTATTACTTTATCTGTCGCAGCATCCATGAGTTCATATACTTCAATAAAGTCTTTTTCACTTCCATAATAGGGATCTGGCACATCATTGTCTTGTCCTGGCTCGAGCTCATTGAGTATCATTTCGACCTTTTTTATATCTGATTCATTTCTTGCCAGCGCTACTATATTTGACCGGTTGCTTTTATCCATGGCATAAATGATGTCGAATTCATCAAAGTCATTGACAGTGAATTTTCTTGCTCTCAATGGTTCAAGGTCAACCCCAAAAGACTTGGCTGTCTTGCGCATTCTGGCATCTGGTTTTTCGCCAATATGGTATGCTGCTGTTCCCGCAGAATCAACAAATATATCTAATTGATGCTCTGTAACTTTTTTGCGTAATAATCCATCCGCCATCGGTGATCGACAGATATTTCCTAAACAAACCATGAGGATTTTCATATGTGTTTAATTGTTTCTTAATGGTTAAATCGACCGTGTTAGCAGCCACGAAGTGAATCGCCAAATTCTATTCATTCTTGTTTGTGACGATTGTTGTTAATTCGTCTGTAAAATTAATTAAAGTAGCTGAAGATGCACCTTATTCATTCGCTATACTATTTTGCTCATTCGCAAGCCCATTTTGTTCATTTCGACGTAATTATTCATTTCTTTAACAGTTATAGAGCCAACTAATGATTAAATTAAACGTTAATAAGTAAAGTGCTAACCTAAAACCAGCCAGACATGAGACAGTTAAAAATTACGAAGCAAGTAACCAACCGCGAAACTGCTTCATTGGACAAATACCTGCAAGAAATTGGTCGCGTTGAATTAATCTCAGCTGAAGAGGAGGTGGAGTTAGCAAGAAAGATTCGCTTAGGCGATAGAGCAGCACTTGAACGATTGACAAAAGCCAATTTACGATTTGTCGTTTCAGTTTCTAAACAGTATCAAAATCAAGGATTATCACTTCCTGATCTGATCAATGAAGGTAATCTTGGTTTGATAAAAGCGGCAGAACGATTCGACGAAACAAGAGGTTTTAAATTTATTTCATATGCAGTTTGGTGGATTCGTCAATCAATTTTACAGGCTTTGGCTGAACAAGCAAGAATTGTGCGTTTGCCATTGAATAAAATTGGAACAATCAACAAGATAAACAAGGCTTTTTCCGAGTTGGAGCAGCGATTTGAACGTCCGCCGTCAGCTGATGAACTGGCTGAATTTCTTGAATGTGCACCTGATGAGGTGAAGCAATCTATGGCAAACAACGGACGGCTCATTTCAATGGATGCACCTTTGGTAGATGGCGACGAATCATCCTCTAGTATGTACGATGTATTGGTGAATGACTCATTACCTGGTCCTGAAAAAGAATTGGTTACCGAATCTTTAAGAAAAGACATTGAAAGATCTTTATCAACCTTAACAGCAAGAGAGGGTGATGTTGTGCGTTTGTATTACGGATTGAATGGAAAACATCCTATGACACTTGAAGAAATCGGTGAGCGCTTTGATCTCACACGAGAAAGAGTTAGACAAATAAAAGAAAAAGCCATTCGAAGGCTGAAACATACTTCCCGAAGCCGGATGCTGAAATCATACCTAGGTTAAGCGGGGTCAATATCAACAGTCAGTCGAATAGACTTGTGCAAAGGAACGCTGTAAAATGCATCTATAAGTTGCTGAAGGCGTTCCTTTACTTTTTTATCGGAAATATCTCTTTCAATCTTGATTTTTATCGACTTTAAGTACAAATTCTGAATACGTTTAACAATCGGAAATTCAGGACCAATTACTCGTTCCTTGAACACTTCTCGCAAGGAGGCCGCTAATTCATTTGCAGCTTTGTCTGTGAGGTGCTCGTCTTTGTGTTTTAGCGTTAATTCAATGATTTTGTAAAACGGTGGGTAAAAGAAATTTTTTCTTTCGTGTATTTCAGATTCATAAAATCCAATGAAGTCATGTTCGATGACCTTTCCAATCACCCAATGATCAGGGTCTCCAGTTTGGATAATTACTTTGCCTCTTTTTTTCTTTCTGCCTGATCGACCTGCCACTTGCGACATCAGCTGAAAAGAGCGTTCGAATGCACGAAAATCGGGTCGATTCAATAACATATCTGCATCGAGAATTCCAACAAGACTTACATTATCAAAATCAAGACCTTTACTTACCATTTGTGTTCCAATCAGTATATCGATATGTCCAGTACCAAAGTCGTTTAAAATTGTTTCGTACGCATTCTTAGATCTTGTGGTATCTAAATCCAAGCGTTTAATACTGGCATTTGGGAAAAGGATTGAAAGTTCATCTTCTACTTTTTCAGTTCCAAAGCCTAACATTTTCAGTCGATTTGAACCACAGCAAGAGCAAGAACCTACAGGAGGCGAACCGAATCCACAATAGTGGCATTTGAGCGTGTTGGAATGTTTGTGATAAGTCAATGAAACATCACAATTCTTGCAGCGAGGCGTCCAATTGCAAATTTCGCAACTCCACATCGGGGTGTAACCTCTTCTGTTTTGGAATAGAATGACCTGTTCCTTCTTATTGAGTGCTTCTCGGATTTCATCGATTAAAAATGTAGTAAAATGCGACTCCATGTTCTTTTGTCGTCGTTCTTTCTTTACATCCGCACATAAAATTTCTGGTAATCGCAATCCACCAAAGCGTGAATTCAATTCTACCAATCCATATTTACCGGTTTTTGCATTGAAATAGCTTTCCATGGATGGTGTTGCTGAACCCAAAAGTACTTTTGCATTGTGCAAATGAGCCAATACAATAGAGGCATCGCGGGCATTGTATCTTGGGGAAGGGTCATATTGCTTAAAAGTTGATTCATGTTCCTCATCAACGATTATTAACCCGAGTTCCTGGAATGGCAAAAAAACAGAGGAACGAGCTCCAAGTATAATTCTAAAACGCGATGGATCATTGTGGAGCACATGGTTCCAAATCTCAACGCGCTCGTTCTGATTGAATTTTGAATGATAAACACCAACTAAATCGCCAAAATAGGCTGAAAGTCGTTGAATAAGTTGAGTTGTCAACGCAATTTCTGGAAGTAGAAATAATACTTGTTTTCCATGATCGAGCTGTTCCTGAATCAATTGAACGTAGATCTCAGTTTTTCCCGAACCAGTTACTCCACGTAAAAGGGTTGTAGTGTTTTTTTCAAATGATGCATTGATTTCATCAAGTGAAGTTTGTTGCTCATTAGATAGCGCTTTGAACGCAAGTTGTTCTTCAGCATGGTTGCCAAAGCGTGAAATCTCATAGCGTTGTTGCTGAATGATTCCGTGTTTTTCAAGACTATTCAATGAAGATGCAGAGATCTCAAGGTCAATTAGTTCTTTTTTCAACAATGCGGTAAAAGCTCCATTGGAATAATTTCCTTTGTGCAGTATGGTCAATAGGGCTTCTAATTGTTTATCTGCTCCTTTTCGTCGCTCTAACCAAGCTATTTTACCGTTGAGTTCCTGTTCATCCAGTAATTCTGGTTGCAAATCAATATAGATTGCTGTCTTTGGGCTGAACTTATCATTCAATGCCTCCAATGAAAGCACGATTCGCTTATCAATGAGTTTTTTTATCAGCGGTTGAATTGTTTTAATCCCCAGAAGGTCTGAAAGTTCTTTTAAATCTAAAGTTTCACGGATTTGCAGTGTATCCACGACTTCCGTTTCACGCTCATTGAGTAAGCTATTTCCTGGTTCAAAATCCGGGTGAAGTACAATCTTTGTTTCGCTGGCCAATTTAAAATTCGCTGGCAAAGCAGCATTCATAACATCTCCAAGTGGTGACATATAGTAGCCCGCAATCCAATTCCAGAAGTTGTACTGAATTTCATTGATGATCGGCGTATCATCTAAAATATGTTCAATATATTTTGCTTGATAATCTGTGGGCGCAATATCACTTATTTTCGTAACTACACCTGTTAATAGCTTTGATTTTCCAAAGGGAACGATCACC
>CAISOQ010000229.1 GCA_903887095.1 uncultured Flavobacteriia bacterium | reverse complement strand
CTCACTGCAGTGGATGATGGACTGGGTGAAATTTATGATTTGTTAAAGAAAAAAGGAATTTTAGACAATACAATAATAGTATTTGCAGCAGATAATGGTTTTTTTCATGGAGAACATGGGTTAGGAGATAAACGTCTGGCATATAACGAATCAATGCGAATTCCTTTGGTAATGCGCTATCCAAAATTGGCAAACGAGAATCTGACGATTTCAGAAATGATACTCAACGCCGACATTGCCCCTACCTTTCTTGAAATGGCTGGAGTTTCAATTCCTGCACAAATGCAAGGGAAAAGTGTAGTTCCATTATTGCATGGAAAGAATGAAAATTGGAGAAAGTCTTTTCTTTTTACTTACTGGACAGATCTCATTTATTTTATTCCTCGAATAACAGCTGTTCGAACAGAAAAATATCTGTATTCAACTACCCCCGACATTAATGACATTGATGAGTTGTATGATGTTGTAAATGACCCGGCTGAATTGAACAATCTTGCAAAGAAACCAGAATTTTCGGCAATTGAAAGCCAATTAAAAACAGAACTTGAGCAACTTAAAAAAGAAACAGGCTATAGAGCTGAGATTCCAAGACCAGATGCTGAGCGCTTGGGAAATGTGAAAACAGGAAAACTGCTTTCGATTGATTTTGCAAATACTAAATTCAATTCACAATCTGAAAATGATATTCATTTCATCGGGGTATTACAGAATAAAGATCAAAGAGGGTCAAGTGGAAATTTTAATGGTGGTGCTACTAAAGTTATAAAAGCCAGACCAGATTTAGACCCTTCAAAAGGCACTTTTGTCATTGACTGTCTGATTAAACCGGAGTCCCCTGATGGGATTATTGCTTCTTGTGGATCACAAAAAGAGGGATGGGCATTATTTTTAGAAAATGGGGTACCTGGTTTTGTGGTAGCGCATGATAAGAATCTGCAGTTTATTGACGGCGTATCAGAAATAACGAACAAATGGTCCCATCTTGTAGCAGTAATTGAAAACTACAATAACGTTATTAAGTTTTTTGCCGATGGGAAATTGATAGGACAACGGAAAATGTTACTGCCAATACAGTCCGTTAATTCCAATGATGGTGATATTTATTTAGGTCAGGATTCAGGAGATATGATTGATCCGAAAGGGGTTTCAGTTCATTCTTATAAAGGACAGATTCAAACTATTTCTTTCTATCGTGAAAAGATGCAAGATTCACAATTAATAGAATTATCAAAATTGAATTGACCTTTTGTAAAATCGTATAATGATATCAGTTAAAACATTTTGTGTATTTATAGCCTCCTGCTTTGTTTTACATTGCAGTGCTCAAATAAGAATTGATACCATAGCTACACAATCGGGTACTTACTCAATACCGATCAAAATACAACTACCCAAAGAAAGTATTGGAAAAAGCCCTATTTACTTCTTTGTCCATGGTGGAGGATGGAATGGCGGTACACAAAATGAAGTTCCTCCAGCAACGCTTTCAGGTGATGCAGACTT
>CAISOQ010000228.1 GCA_903887095.1 uncultured Flavobacteriia bacterium | reverse complement strand
TGCACACCATAAACATTGTCATTGCAAACAATATGTGCATTTCCTCGGAAATCGCGCACCAATTCTACGGCTTCTCCCGGAACAGAAAATGAACTTTGAACCTTCAATCCATCGTAGAGCAACAATTCACTGCCTTTCTTAAGTTGCTTTGGATACGCCAAGAGCACCATGCGTCCATCAGGAAGTATTTCAAAATCAGCCACACTCAATTTACTTGATCCATATACAGTATCTGGAATACCAGGAGCTTTAACAACAACTTCAGATAAATCAATTTTTCGCAATGGATGAAGTGAAATTGAAAGTTCAAGAGTATCAACCTTCAATTTTGGACGAATTAGCACATTTCCCTGGTATTTCTCAAAAATGGGATGGCTTATTTCAATTTTTAACTTTTGACCTTCTTGGGCATATAATCGAATGATACCATTTGGATTTGAACTGTAGAAATTTAGTTGATCATCATTTCCTACGACTGCATTTGCATTAGGTATTGGTTCGTCGTAAGTATCATCAAAGATGTTGATAATAACCAAGCAAGAGTCAATTTGTGCATCAAAAGACCAAATAATGCTGCAAAAAACGATGCTAATAATACAACGAATCATATTCCTTAGATGAACAACTGAAATTAATTCCATAAAAAAAGGCTTCTAATGAAGCCTTTTCTTTTAAACTTTTAAGCACCAACCGTATTCATCTTTTACGGTTCCTGCTTTTATTCCATCAAGATGGACTTTGATTTTATTTGATAATTCACGTGTTTCTATTGCCGGAAGCTCCAATACTTCATCTCTGTAGCCTATTTTTACAATTTGAGCTACTGTGGCAGCTGTTCCTGCTCCAAAGGCATCCTGTAAACTTCCATTTCTGTGAGCATCCACGATTTCCTGAACAGCCACTTTTCTTTCTTCAACAGGTAGCCCCCAACTTTTCGCAATGTCCAAAACAGACCGTTTCGTAATTCCTCTAAGAATTGTATCAGAATCTTCAGATGGAGTAACAATTACACCGTCAATTACAAAGACAATATTCATCGTACCTGACTCTTCGATGTACTTGTGCTCAAAAGCATCAGTCCAAACCAATTGATGAAAACCTTTAAGTTGTCCTTGTTTCGCTGGAAATAAAGATGCCCCATAATTTCCTGCTGTTTTAGCACGACCTACCCCACCAACAGCAGCACGAGTATAGTACTCTTCAATTTTAACTTTAACAGGCTCATTGTAATATTGTCCTACGGGACAAGTAAACACAATGAATTTATATGTTTCGGATGGGCGAATTCCAACAAATTCATCTGTAGCAAAAAGAAAAGGTCGAATATAAAGTGAATAACCCTCTTTTTCTGGAATCCAATTGCTATCAACTTCTACAGTCTTTCTAATCAACTCAACAAAAACGTCATCCGGAATAACAGGCATGCACATTCTTTCACATGATTCTGCAAAACGCTTTGCATTCATGTCTGGTCGAAAAATAATGACTTCGCCATTTTCTTGTCGGTAAGCTTTCAATCCCTCAAAGATCGATTGACCGTAATGTATTGCAGACGTAGCCGGATGCAAACTTAGATTGCCAAAAGGCATAATCTCGGGCTGTTGCCATTCTCCATCCTTGTAGTCCATCACCAACATGTGATCTGAAAACACTCTTCCAAATGGAAGGTTTTCCCAATCTACTTCCCCAATTCTTGAACTTTCAGAACGGGTTACTTTTACCGAGAGTGTATCTTGTAACATACGTAATTTAAAGAGCGAATATAAGCAGAATACCTGAGTAAGCAAATAATTTGAGGGATTAGGACGATTAAAATATTTACCTTTGATTACCGATTGTCTCAATGGAAAAAAGCCGAGAAATACTAAGGAAATATTGGGGTTTTGAACAATTTCGAAACTCTCAAGAATCCATTATTGATGATGTTATAAATGGATTTGATTCTTTAGCCCTTCTTCCAACAGGCGGTGGAAAATCTATCTGTTTTCAAGTTCCAGGTTTAGCCAGAGAAGGTTTAACACTGGTCATTTCTCCGCTCATATCCCTCATGCAAGACCAAGTAGCCAATTTGACAAAGAGAGGTCTTCGTGCTCAAGCAATTGTTAGTGGCATGAATTATCGAGAAATCGATCTCATTTTAGACAATGCTCGTTTTGGTGGTCTCGATTTTTTATACACTTCACCAGAAAGGATTCAATCAAAGTTATTTGTTGAGCGATTTAAACGCATGTCAATCGGGCTTATTGTTATTGATGAAGCGCATTGTATTTCTGAATGGGGACATGATTTTCGACCATCCTTTTTGAAAATCGCTGAATTAAGAGAATACCATCCTAATGTGCCCCTCATTGCATTAACCGCAACGGCTACTGAGCCAGTGAGAAAGGACATCATAGAGCAATTACAACTTAAAAATGTAAAAATACATGAAGCTTCATTCGAAAGAAAAAATTTGAGCTATGAAGCTTATCAGTCTAAAAATAAAATTAGTGAGATATTAAATTTTTGTAAAAATCATTCAAATGATTCAGGCATTATTTATTGTCAAACGCGAAAAAGTGTCAAAGAAATCGCTTCACTTCTAAGAGCTAACAAAATTTCTTGTGGTATTTATCACGGAGGAATGAATGCTGAAGAAAGAAAGAAAATGCTTGAACTTTGGTTGAAGGGAGAGATCAAAGTAATATCAGCTACAAACGCATTCGGGATGGGAATTGATAAACCGGACGTCAGATTTGTTCTTCATTACGAATTCCCCCCATCTCTTGAGGCATATTTTCAAGAAGCAGGTCGAGCAGGCCGCGATGGCGAAAGAGCGAAGGCAATAACATATTGGGAAGAATTTGATTTAAAAATATTGGAGGAAAAAGTAAAAGCACAATTTCCAGAATCAACGACAATTAAATTAATCTATAGAGCTCTTTGCAGTTTTTTGAAGATTGCAATTGGATCAGGTAAAGACGAAACGTATCCTATCGACATTCGTTTATTTTGTGAAAACTATAAGCTCGATGCCTTAGAGGTGTACCATTCACTTAAGATTTTGGAGATGAATGGCGACTTGAGTTTTTCAGAGGGAGTCTTCCACCCTACTAAAGTGAAATTTTCAGTTGGCGTAAAAGAACTTTATAATTTTCAGATTGCTCATTCTAAATATGTAGGATTAACGACATTGCTTTCACGCAGTTACCCTGGAATATTTGACCTTTTTTTCGAAGTAAACGAAAAAGAATTTTCAAAAAGATTAACCATTAATGAAACTGCTCTGAAACAACAATTAATGGAACTTGAAAAATATGGCATTCTCGATGTTTCATGGAGCACAGCTCTTCCAACCGTAACTTTTTTGCATGAGCGATTACCAGATGATTACCTTTCTCTTTCAGATAAAGCCTACTCAATCCGAAAAGAAAATGCCTTGCGAAAGGTGGTGTCATCCATGAACTTTTTAAAAAATGATAGTTGTCGATCAGTGCAATTGCTTTCCTATTTTGGACAAGACTCTAACGTTTGTGGAAATTGTGATGTGTGTACTAAAGCAAACCACACAAATAACATCAATGAAAAAGAGATGATTATACAACTCATTCAATTTCTGCAATTTCCAAAAAGTGAAGAGGAGTGTTTAGTCGAATTCAAAATAGAAAAAAATACACTTAGACAAGTTTTGAAAAAACTCCTTCTAGATGGAAAAATAAAAATTGGAGAAAACAAATATTCTTCAAGCTTTTGAAATAGATGCTTTTAAATCTTGAATCTCCATCTGCAAATCTTGAATCGATCGACTTAAGTCATTATCGTCCATGCGCACCTCTGGCAACTCGGGAGAAATATAATTTACAAATTTCCATATCTCCAGAATGTCATTTGCATGAACATTGTATGGCTTATAAAAGGTATTTGTTGAACAAAGCTGAAATGACTGACTAGAATCCAATAAGTTATGGACTACCTTAAAAACAATACCCTCATCTTTTGTCACTACGATACAAGGTGTCCCTGATCGCACCGTCATCCAATTCTGAACATATTCTGCTACCACATAGGATCCTTCCACAACTGGCGGCATAGAATCACCTTTAATTGGGAAAGACCGGTATTTTTTGCTTTTAGAAAGGAACGGCAAATAAAAAGTTGGTAAAACTTTTAAATAATCTGGGTCGGCGTAGCCGGAGGTATAGCCAGCACTGGCCTTCATAGGAATTAATTCAATTAACTCTTCATCATTTCGGTCTACAACCGTCGTCAAAACCCTCAACTTTTGACCTTTTAAATCCTTGTCTAGGCCTTTTTCTAAAGCTTCCCATTC
>CAISOQ010000227.1 GCA_903887095.1 uncultured Flavobacteriia bacterium | reverse complement strand
ATAAAAGTGGAAGATGCACTTAACCAAATTGATTTCAATCACCAAAAGGAAGGAGTGGGTTTGTATGTCTCTCCCGATATTTGTGAATTGGTGCAGTTTCCATTTTCTGTTAAAGAAAGAATAGTTATTAACTATCATTTTCCCTCACGAGAACTTTTGTATTTAAATCAAGTTGCTCCTGACTTTAATTTGTTGGCACTCTATAAAAAAAGTGCCCATTTATTTGAAAGCGACGGCGAGAAATTAACAGAAATATACAATGAGCATTTTCCAGCAGAATTAAAACAAGAATACGAATATGAGCAACCTGCAGTTTTCCGGTCGAATGGAAGCACTGTCTTAAAACAGTATGAAAAGGAAGAATCTGATATCATGGAGAAAAGAACTGTTAGTTTTTATAGGAAATTGGACAAGCAGTTAAAGGATCTCAGAAATCCACTTGTCGTTGCGGGAAATGAGGAAGAGTTGCATGATTTTTTATCGATAACCAGTAACAAAAACAATATCAAAGGGACAATCGAAGGGAACTATGAATACGATGAGACCTATCGTCTATCCAAAGCAGCATTTGAACTTTTTCAGGAAAATGCAAATTTGAAAGAGAAATCTGTACGAAGAGAAGTAAAAGAACTTTATGGAGAAGAAATGTCCGTTTTTGGAATTTTTAATGTTTGGAAGGCTGCATTAGAAGGAAATTGCCAAGAAGTATTTGTTGAGAAGGATTATGCTGAACCTGCCTATATTTCAGATGATGAAACTCAACTGAGACGAAAGAATTTATTGAAAAACAGAAAGTACCGTCGAATCAATGATATTGTTGAAAAAACCATTGATAAGGTCCTTTCCAAGGGCGGCAAAGTTTACTTTACAGAAAACAATGCATTGAAAGAATTTGACCGAATTGCTTTGAAATTGCGCTATCCAGAATAGCATTAAAAAATAAAACAAAATAAAAAAAGCATCCTCTTCCAATGGAAAAGGATGCTTTCTTAAACGAATAAGCAATTAATAAGAATAAACCTCTGTATCAATTAACAATTTGTTTTCAACTTGTGTAACCCCTGGAGCCAGGTATGCAGCTCTTTCTGCGTCCTTTTTCTCAACAAAAGATCTTACTTTACCAGACAAAACAACTTTACTTCCTTCCGTAGCGATGTTGATCGAATCAGAATCTAACGTAGCACTTCGGTGAAAAGCAGAGAAGATTTTGTTTTTGATATCAGCAGATTTCAATCTTGGAGAAATGTGGATGTTATTTGAAATACCTACCACTCCTTGCAAATTTTCCACGGCACTCTTCGAATAATTTCGTTGAAAATCCCACTCAACTTCTCCTTCTAAAGTAACCCAGCCCTTTTCAACCTTCACCTTAATTTTCTCTTCAGGAATAGATGAATGCCAAGCCAATGCATTTAACACAGCAGATGCAATTTCAGAGTCATTGCGAACCCCTCTGTCTGAAAGATGAACACTTATTTCCTGTGCAACAGCCTTCACACCTAAAACCTTTGTCGCTGCTCGTTCAGCCTGCAATTTTTTGTAATAGGAATCAACCGTACCTGATAGGGTAACAATCCCATCCTTTACTGCAACACCAATTTCATTGGCATTTGTCAATAATTCCCACTTCAATTCGTCCATGACGTCTTTTTGGATCTCTAGATCTGTTTTCATTTGGTATAAATTATTTAGTTAATAAAGTCCAAAGAAAGCCTTCGAACAAAGATTTTACATTGAGCAAAATCATTTCAAGAATTGATTCTATTCGCAGAGAATTGAATCCTCAGTCTTTAATTTACACCTCTTAAATAAGAGAAAATGAAACTAGGTGGAAATCAAAAAAATGATACAGAAAGTACAGTAAAAAAAGAACGCAACAAAAAACCATTTAATTTTTTCTGGGTGATCTTTTTAGGAATGAATGTCTTAATCATTTATTACTTTGTATCCGGAAACGCGAGCAGTCCAATACCTATTAGTTGGAAGGAATTCAGTCAGGAACTATTAAAGAATGGGGATGTCCAAAAAGTAATTGTTGTAGACAAATCAAAAGTTGAGGTTTATCTTACACCATCCGCATTGAAAAAGGACAAATACAAAGGTGTAGCAAAAGGTCCCTTGGGGTATGCGAAAAATGGTCCAAACTATCAGTTTTCAATAGGCTCCGTAGATCTTTTCGAAGATCGTATGGAGAAACTGCAAGAAAATCAACCTGAAAAAATAGATATTATTTATGTTCAAGGTCAAAATTGGTGGGGTCAGGCTTTTAGTTGGATTCTGCCACTAGTATTGCTTTTTTTCCTAAGTAGATTTTTATTTTCACGCCTTTATGGAGGAGGAGCAAATAATGGGCGATCTATTTTTGATTTTGGTAAATCATCTCCTCAATTTATAGACAAAGGTCAAAGTTCTTCCTTTACTTTCAAGGATGTAGCTGGCTATGAAGAAGCGAAAACAGAGATTATGGAAGTCGTAGATTTTCTTAAAAATCCTGGACATTTTTCTCGATTAGGTGCAAAAATTCCCCGAGGCATTCTTTTGATTGGTGCGCCAGGTACTGGTAAAACACTGATGGCAAAAGCCGTTGCAGGAGAGGCAGGCGTTCCATTTTTTTCACTTTCAGGTTCAGCATTTATTGAAATGTTTGTAGGTGTTGGTGCATCAAGGGTCCGAGATTTATTTGAAAGAGCCAAAATGAAAGCACCTAGTATCGTTTTTATCGATGAAATTGACACAATAGGTCGTATGAGAGGCAGGGCAATGTCACTTCAATCAAATGATGAAAGAGACAGTACACTAAATCAGTTATTAGCAGAAATGGATGGTTTTGGTCCAACTACCGGAGTAATTGTTCTTGCTGCAACCAACCGTGCAGACATTCTGGATCCAGCATTATTGCGCCCTGGCCGTTTTGATCGACACATCGTATTAGACCTACCCAATAAGCAAGAACGATTAGAAATCTTTAAAGTGCATTTACAACCACTGCTAACAGATAATTCCATTGACGCAGATCTATTAGCAGCCGAAACACCTGGTTTTTCAGGAGCTGACATTGCCAACATTTGTAACGAAGCCGCGCTTATCGCTGCTAGAAAGAAAAAAACAAAGATTAATGAGCATGATTTTGATGATGCTATAGATCGCGTTGTAAGTGGTACAGAAAAAAAAGGGAAGATCCTTT
>CAISOQ010000226.1 GCA_903887095.1 uncultured Flavobacteriia bacterium | reverse complement strand
TACAAGCAAAGCGAACATCCCTACAAGTGTCAAGGTCAATAATTTTTTCATTCCAGTTTCTTTTTTAAATATTAATAAGGTCTTTAGTGTGACAAAAATATAACTTTTTATGCTGACTTTCCAAATTTAATATTAAACTATTGTTTTTATTTTTAACAAATTGTAAAAACTGTCCTACGTTATTTTTTTCATGCGACTAAATATCTTGATCTTATCACTTTTATTCAGCACATTTCTTCGCAGTCAGGACAACTACACTATTGAATTCACTACAGACGATTATAAAAAAATAAAAGCGAATGTTCAATTAGGATTCAAGGATAGTCTAAGTGCGCTGAACTATATAACTGAACTAAGATTATTTGGAATTAAAAAAGGTTACCTCACCTGCTCTGTTGACAGTTTATTTTATGAAAAAAGAAAATATAGAGTTGCATTTTATGTGGGCCAAAAATTTGGCACCATTGAACTTCGTTTAAAATCTTCCACTGAAAATCAACATCTACAGAAAGGAAAGTTTAATGAAAAATTAATTCAAAAGATTCCATTTAAACCTATTGAACTTTCCAGATTTCTTCGCAACACCCAAAATGAATTACTCAATAATGGTCATCCATTTGGCAGAATAAATCTTCAAAACATTAGCTACAATGGAGAACATGTTTCTGCCGAGGTAAACATTCATACAGGCCAAACCTACCATTTCAACAAGATCATTCTGAAAGGAGATTCTTCAATTTCAGAGATTTTCATTTCCAGTTTAATCGACATTAAATCTGGTGACCTATACAATGAATCAAAACTCAAAAATATTTCTGCAAAAATCAAACAAATCAGCTTTTTAAAAGAAATCAAACCACATGAATTACTTTTTACAGAAAAAGGTTGCGACGTATATATCTATTTGCAAAGCAACCCTGTTAGTTCGGTGAATGGAACAATTGGATTACAACCCAATCCAATTACAAATCGTGTTGGACTTGCCGGAGATGTCAATTTAAAATTGCTCAACGTTCTTAAAAGAGGTGAATCGGCAATTCTCAATTGGAGGAGCATACAAAGCGCTACTCAGTCAATGAATATAAAAATAAATTATCCTTTTTTATTCCGCAGTCCGTTTGGAATTGATGCACAATTGCAGCTTTACAAAAAAGATTCAACCTTCTTAGAATTAAAAAGTACTCTTGGAATTCAGTACTTTCTGAAAGGTGGAAATTATCTCAAAGCCTTTTACCAGAATTACGCTTCGAATACACTCAGTGGTGCGGGCGGAAATCCCAACTTTGACAATTTATCCAATGTTAGTAGCAATGCATATGGATTATCTCTTCTTAACAGACAATTGGACTACATTCCAAACCCTTCAAAAGGGTATACATTTTTTCTTGAAGGTTCTATCGGAAGTCGGAAGTCTAAAATTTCAGACACCTCATCCATCGTTAAATCAACTGTTTTTCGAATAAACTTTACGACTGAATGGTTTATGCCGATTACCAGAAGAAATATAATTCGATTTGCAGCCGTTAACGAATTTTATTACGCACCAGTGATTTACCAGAATGAGCTTTACAGATTTGGTGGTCAAAATAGTTTGAGGGGATTCAATGAGGACGAACTTTTTGCCTCAGCAAGATCAGTCATCACGTTGGAGTATCGTTTCCTATTGGATCGAAATTCGAATGTATTTGTTTTCTACGATCAGGCATACTCTGAGAATAGTGCCACTAAGTATTCAAAAGATCAACCATTCGGCTTTGGTACTGGGTTATCTTTTGGAACTAATCTTGGGATCTTCTCTGTCTCCTATGCGCTTGGGAGCCAAATGCAAAATCCAATTTTATTGAAAAATGGTAAGATACACTTCGGATATATTGCCTATTTCTAAGAAAATCAGTGGATACCGATGTCGATGAAAAAGACTGAAATTGAATAGATTTATTTTCTGTTTGACTGCATGGAGGCACGAATTTCCTTCATGAATTCGGAGGCGTATACAAAGTTCAATATCTCAGGATTTTCAGTTGTAATAATCGATTTCCTGTCTCCTTGCCACCAATTTTTTCCTTCGTGAATGAACATGATATTATCTCCAATTTCAATAACACTGTTCATATCATGCGTAATCACAACTGTGGTAATATTATACTCATAAGTGATTTCACGCACCAAACCGTCGATAATGATGGAAGTTTTTGGGTCTAGTCCAGAATTGGGTTCATCACAAAAAAGGTACTTTGGATTCATTGAAATTGCCCGCGCAATACCAATTCTTTTTTGCATACCCCCACTGCACTCTGATGGTAAGAGTTGATTCACATTTTTCAGATTCACACGGTCCAAACAAAAGTCGACTTGTTTTTTCATCTCCTTTTTTGTCATCTTGGTGAACATCGTCAAAGGAAACATGACATTCTCTTCAACCGTCATGGAATCAAACAATGCAGATCCTTGAAATAGCATGCCTATCTCTTTCCTGATATCCTTTCGCTGAGTGCGGTCCATTGCGCAAAAATCCCGTTCATCGAATAACACTTGTCCGCTCTCTACCTCATGCAATCCAACAATGCATTTTGCTAACACCGATTTTCCATGTCCCGATTGGCCAATGATCAAATTCACCTTGCCTTTCTCAAATTTGGCATTGATATCATGCAGCACTTGTTTCGGCCCAAACGATTTATTGACATGCACAACCTCTATCACAATAGCATAAGTTGAGTGAGAATGAAATTGGCTATAAGGATTGAAATACTGCTATTTACCACGGCCTGAGTCGATGATCTTCCCACATCCAACGATCCTCCTTTTGTATAGTACCCATAAAACGAGGCAATCGATACGATTAAGAACCCAAAAACCACCGTTTTTGTCAATGCGTAATAGACATTGTTAACATCAAAAAAGGAACGAATTCCCAAAATATATGTTTCGGTTGAAAGCAATCCTGAAAGTAAAAGTGCCAACCAGCCTCCAATCAAACTTAGAAACATGGAGAAAATAACCAAAACAGGAAAAAAGAAAATTGCTGCAATAACTTTTGGCAACACTAAAAATCCAAGTGAATTAACACCCATTATTTCAAGGGCATCAATCTGCTCGGTTACGCGCATTGTTCCAATTTCAGATGCCACATTTGACCCTACCTTTCCAGCCAAGATCAAGGAAATAATGGTCGGTGAAAATTCAAGAATTGTGCTCGACTGAGTTATGTATCCAACGGTATATGCTGGAAGTAATGGGCTATCAATATTTGAAGCTGTTTGAAGGGCAATTACGGCACCCATAAATGTTGACATAAGTGCTACAATCGGAATTGAATTAATGCCAATCGTGTCTATTTCATTGAAGACACGTCTTCTGAAAATACCCCATTTTTCGGGCTTGGAGAACACTACCCACATCATTAGGATATACTTTCCAATATTTGACAAAACCTTCATGGATTGCTAAATTAACGCATATTTCTGTCATTCACAGTGAACCGCTGAAAACTTTCAACGCAATGAATGTTGATTTCCCTTAATTTTAACTCATGTCAGCTCGCTCGATCAAAAAAAAAGAACAAGTAACAGAAGTTTTCAAGAAATACCTTCCCGAGGCTTTTGTTGAAATGGTTGTTGACCTCTTTATTGCTTCGACCGTTCGATTTAAAATTGTAAATGGCCGTCGCACAAAACTCGGCGATTTTCGAGCTGGACAAAATGGAGAAAAGCATCAGATATCGGTAAATGGTGACTTGAATCCTTACTCCTTTCTCATTACCACACTTCATGAATTTGCGCATCTAAACACCTATAATCAATTTAAATGGCATGTTCAACCACATGGCGAAGAATGGAAAAATGAATATAGAAAACTCTTGCTCCCAGCGATACAAAGTGGTGCCCTTCCCAAGGATATTGAAAATGCCTTAGTGCATTCACTTACCAACACCAAAGCATCGTCTTGCACAGACCATCAACTCTCAAGAGTTT
>CAISOQ010000225.1 GCA_903887095.1 uncultured Flavobacteriia bacterium | reverse complement strand
ATCGAATTTTTACATTCAAGGATAAAAAAATTAAACAAATTACTAATAATATTACTTTCCATCCTGAGTGGGTGGATTCGTTTCCTATATTTCTAAATCCACTGCGAATAGTATTTCCAAGAGACAATAGAGGTGATATTAAAGTTGTGAACAGCAAGGAAAATGGATACGCTATACTTTATGTTAACAAGGAGGGGAATTTAGATATGAAGCTTTTACAAAGTTTTGAAAAGTGTATCATAAATTATGATAAATCCGATTCATTTTTTAAAATGGACATAAATGAGATAGTAGTTCCAGAAAGAGTTTTGGTTAATCGCTTAGTAAAAAAAGGTAGGTTTTATTATCAATACAACTTCCATTCGAATGAAATCCGAGGAAGTAACAACTGGCGCAGAATAGAAAAAATAACAGCAGAATATGACTTTAGGAATTTCGATACTATTTACATCAAGGCTAACTTAAACGAAATGAAGTTATAAAATGTATGTAAAAAGCTTGTATATGAGTCTTTGTTGTTTACAGCTTTGGGGAAAGCATTGTCCTCACTGGAATAACTTTGGATTTCTTAAAACATTGAATCCTGACTCTATTCTTTCATTTAAATAAACACTTTATTTCGTCACTTTTTTAAACTATTACTTTCAATACCTTTCGCTATTTTACCGCCTTTAGCTTTTTTTAGTAACAATATTTATTGCTTTCTATGATCTTCGTTGCGATCAATTGACGCGCTGTTTTAGGATTGAATGGTTCCGTTTTTGTAAATCGTTTCAAGCCCATCAACATCATGCGTAACTCATCACCTTCAGCAAATGAATTCAAGGCATCTTTGCCTGATTTCTCAACGCGGTCAGCGGTGTCGTAGAAATATGCTTTGACAATGGCAATTTGTGCTTCGCAAGTAGCTTCACCTTTCATTTCAATCATTTTCTGGACACGCAATAAAACAGACTCAGCCTGGTAGATCCAAATGGCCATGTCTGCGATATTCATAAGAATTTCTTGTTCTTTGGAAAGACTCTGCATTAATTTTTGAACGGCACTTCC
This sequence comes from uncultured Flavobacteriia bacterium, assembly GCA_903887095.1. GTDB lineage: Bacteria > Bacteroidota > Bacteroidia > Flavobacteriales_D > Crocinitomicaceae > M0103. The sequence continues at coordinate 9,902 of CAISOQ010000225.1, read as the reverse complement.
TGCAATCATCAAAATGGTTTTTTTGAAATTCTCAAGGTATTTTTCTTCATTCCCAAATACTCCCTCAGGAGCATCACCCATTTCAGGAATGCTCATAAGTTCTCCAGCCACTTTCATTGCGGGTCCCATTAAATCAAGTTCACCTTTCATCGCGCGACGAAGTAGCATGTCCACGGTAAGCATACGGTTGATTTCATTCGTGCCTTCAAAAATTCTATTGATGCGTGCATCTCGATAAGCACGTTCTACAGGCGATTCTGCAGAATAGCCCATTCCTCCGTACATTTGAACGGCTTCGTCCACAACGTAATCCAAGCATTCTGAACCTGCAACTTTCAGCATTGCACACTCAGCAGCGAATTGTTCGATTCCTTTTAATGTAGCTTGACCTTTTGACATGCCTCCCGCAATCAATCCGTCGATTGCATCCTCAATATTTTGCCCCGCTCGGTAAGTTGCCGATTCTAGCACAAAAGTACGGATGGCTTGTTCAGCAATTTTATAGCGAATGGCGCCGTATTTCGAAATAGGTCGGCCGAATTGTTCACGTTCATTGGTGTATTTTACACTGTCTGAAATGGCTGCTTTGGAACCGCCGAGAACGCCAGCTGCTAATTTTATACGACCAATATTTAAAATATTGATAGCGATTTTAAATCCGTTTCCTCTTTCAGAAAGCATGTTCTCAATCGGTACTTGAACATTGTTGAAGAAGACTTGCCGTGTAGAAGATCCTTTGATCCCCATTTTCTTTTCTTCCGGATTCAGGCTTATCCCCTCCCATGCTGCTTCTACTAAGAATGCCGAAAGGTTTGCATCGTCATCGATTTTCGCAAATACTGTCATGAAGTTGGCAAATCCACCATTCGTAATCCACATTTTCTGTCCGTTTAAGACATAGTGTTTTCCATCCGCTGATAAAACAGCTTTTGTTTTACCAGAGTTGGCATCCGAGCCCGAACCTGGTTCAGTAAGGCAGTAAGCGGCCTTCCATTCACCAGTTGCAAGTTTTGGGATGTATTTTGCTTTTTGCTCTTCTGTTCCGTAGTAGAGGAGAGGCAATGTTCCGATTCCGGTGTGAGCGCCATACGCCACTGAAAATGAATAACCTTTGCCAAGATGTTCTGTGGCTAATAAGGATGTTTTGAAGTCAACTCCCATTCCGCCAAACTCTTCCGGAACTGTCATTCCAAGCATCCCAAGTTCCCCTGCCTTATCAAGAAGTGATGGCATCAAGCCTTCTTCCATTTTATCGATGCGTTCCAAGTGAGGAACTACTTCTTGATCGATAAAATCGTCACACATCTGACCAATCATGCGCTGCTCGTCGTTCCATTCTTCCGGAATGAAAATTTCTTGTGGGGCTGTTTTTCTAATAAGAAATTCGCCACCTTTCAACGGATTCGTATTTGCAGATTCCATATTGTATTCTCTTTTATTAATTGTCGTGCTACTAAAATAAATAATGTTTTAATACTATGCACGCATATTAAAGAAAATATTTTTTTGAATTCAATTTTAGGATGTGAACGCTCGTTTTTTTTCAGCTAAAAAGTTTAAACGTCATCTTGCAACTGCAATTTTCAGTTTCTTTCCTTTCACCTTTTCCTGCGAAATTCTCTTAAGAAGGGTAGGGACGCTCTTCCTGCGAAGCGCCACGAATGAAGTGTAATCAAGTACCGTTATCAGTCCGATGTCCTCTTTTTTCAAACCGCCCTTTTGCCCAAGGAAACCAACAATGTCGATCTTGTTGATTTTGTCTTTTTTGCCCCCACTGAAATATACAGTGATCCATTCACTTTGAGTGGGATATGAAAAATCAGGATCGATTTTGTATTCTTCTGATGGGAAATTCAAATAATCAGGCGTTTCCTCATCGGAATTGATCATTAAATAAGCTGATCCATCTGCTTTCATGCGCGCAGTTCTGCCGTTTCGATGGATGAATGCTTCTTGGGATTGAGGATATTGAAAATGTACGACGTGCTGAATTTCAGGGATATCAAGTCCGCGTGAACCAAGATCGGTACAGATTAATGTGTGATAACTGCCATTGCGGAATTTGATGAGCGCACGCTCTCTCTCTTCCTGTTCCATGCCACCATGATAAGCGACGGACTCATAGTTGGATTCCTTTAAAAATTCAGTTATGGATTCAGTGGCCTCTCGAAAATTGCAGAATACAATTGTTGGCTCACCATTGAAAGAGCAAAGTAGATCAAATAAACGATCGAATTTGTTTGATGCTCGCACTGGTAGTTTATAAAAGGTAATGTTCGGTGCTTGATCTTCGGATAGAAAGTTGATGATTTCAGGTTGACGAAACTTCAGGTAACCAGGAAATTCTGCCATGTATGTAGCAGATACGAGCGTCGTTTTCTGCAGGTGGGCTAGATTTTCACGAATGAAACGCATCTGATCTTCGAATCCAAATTCCAGGCATTTATCATATTCATCGATGACGAGCTGTGTCGTATTTTCGAAATTTAAATTGTTTCGCGTGAGGTGATCACAGATTCTTCCAGGCGTTCCGATGAGTACTGCAGGAGCTTCTGAAAGACTATTTCGTTCTACTTGCATGGAGTGGCCTCCGTAACATGTGAGTACTTTGAAATTCGTTTTCAGTGATTTGAATACTGTTTCAATTTGGATTGCCAATTCACGTGATGGCGCTAGGATGATTGCTTGAATACCGATTTGTTCTTTTTTCAAATCCATAAGAATCGGCAACAAAAAGGCCAGCGTTTTCCCTGAACCCGTTTGAGATAACAAAAGAAGATTGTCATGTTTTTGGGCAAGCCGAAGTGTTTCTTCCTGCAAGGTGTTTAAGGATTGAAATCCTGTGTTTTTTAATGTGTGTGCGACAATCTCATCTAGTTTACTCATGGAGTAAAGGTAGGAGAAATATGGTTATTGTTTGTATTTTGACTTGGCTTACCAAAAGGTAAGTTACCAAGTGAGTAAGTTTTGTGTTTTAAAATTCAAGTAGTGGATGGAATTATTTTGAATATTAGTTTAAGAAGCAGTTTTTTGGGGTTCCAACTACCGTTTAGAACCAAAAATCCTCCGTTCCGCAGGATATGTTATCCTGCGGTTGGTCTTCATCCGTTATCATGCACTACATGATTATTGAATTGAAAAATGATTTCGCAGGATTACAAATCCTGCGAAGCGAGTTGAAATAGCCGTTTAGGACCAAAAATCCACCGAAACAGTTTCTCGAAACGGGGAATTTTAACTTAATAATTTAGGTGCTAAATCATCTCAATCACACCTGCTGCCCCTTGTCCGGTGCCCACACACATGGTTACAATACCATATTTCTGTTGGCGTTTTTTCAATTCGTTCATGATTTGAACAGATAGTTTTGCGCCCGTACATCCGAGTGGGTGACCCAATGCAATCGCACCACCGTTCACGTTCACCAGATCTGGGTTGATGCCGGTTTCACGGATCACAGCCAACGATTGAGATGCAAACGCTTCATTCAATTCGAATAAGTTAATGTCATTCAGGGAAAGTCCAGCCATTTTAATTGCCTTAGGAATAGCATCTACCGGTCCAATACCCATAATGCGCGGTTCAACGCCTACAACTGCGTAAGAGGCAAGTCGAGCAATAGGTTCGAGATTCAATTCTTTCACCATGCTTTCCGACATCACGAGCACAAAGGCAGCACCATCGGATGTTTGCGAAGAATTACCAGCCGTTACCGAACCGCCATTTGCAAAGACGGGTTTCAAAGCTCCCAAAGCTTCAAGTGTACTTGCACGTGGACCTTCATCCGTGTCAACTGTATATTTTTCAACTTGACGTTTTTCTTGGGCATTGAGAAAAATTCGTTCTACTTCGATAGGTGCTATATCGTCTTTGAATCTGCCTGACTTGATTGCAGCAATAGCTTTTTCATGTGAGTGCAATGCAAATGCGTCTTGTTCCTCACGACTGACATTGTATTGCTTTGCAACCGCTTCCGCCGTAAGTCCCATTCCCCAGTACCAGTTAGGGTTTTCCTTGCCAACTTTCGGATTCGGAACGATGCGCCAGCCACCCATCGCCATCACAGACATGGATTCAGCTCCACCCGCGATGATGCAATCGGCCATTCCCGCTTCAATTTTTGCTGTGGCGATAGCAATGGTTTCCAATCCTGAAGAACAGTAACGGTTGATGGTCATCCCCGGAACTTTGTCAGTATGCAATCCCATCAAAGAGATCATTCTACCGACATTTAGTCCTTGCTCTGCCTCAGGCGTAGCATTTCCAACGATAACGTCGTCCACACGTTCTTTGTCCAATTGAGGTACACTTGCCATCAAATGTTTGATCACGTCTGCTGCAAGGTCGTCCGGTCTATAAAAACGAAATCCTCCTTTTCCTGCTTTTCCAACTGCCGAGCGGTAGCCGGCCACGATGTATGCTTTTTGTCCCATTTTTTTTAGATGTTAAGACTTCAGGATATTAAGATTTTAGGACTTGACCCTTGGGTTCAAGAGTTATTTCTTATTCTCCATCAATCGCAATTTTGTTATTCAGCTTTCAGTTTTTTTGAAAAACCACCAATCATTTTTTGAATTGAGGTGATATTTTCAATTAATTCTTTAGTTTTTATATTGTATAATTCTTCAACAAGTATTAATTGAGTTTCTAGTTCGTAGGATGAGGAAATTGCAATATTCAGAAAATATTGGAATTCTTTATTTGTCGTTCTTCCCGATCCTTCCGCGATATTTGCAGCCACAGAAACAGCAGCCCTATTAATCTGACTTTTCAAACCGAATTTTTCTTCTGATGGAAGTTGCTCGGTGAAAAAATAGACATCCTTGGCTACATCCATAGAACTTCTCCAAATCTTTAACTCCCGGAAATTATGTTTTAATCCCATATGTCTTTTGTCTTTTGTCTTTTGTCTTTCGTCTTTCGTCTCTGAGTCTTTCGTCTAAGAGTCTTTTGTCTAGAAGTCTTTTGTCTTAATATCCAATTCTAATTCCTCAAAATCTTCCCATATTTAATTATGCTCTCCAATCGCTCCATTGTCTTTCTTTCAGCGCACAATTCAACAAAAGCGCGTCGCTCAAGATCCAACAAGTATTGTTCTGAAACCACTGTGTTTTCGCTTAAATCTCCACCGCAAAGAACAAAACCTAGCTTCTCTGAAATAACACGGTCATGGTCTGACATGTAATTTCCGGAAAGCATCGAATTAGCTCCTACATAAACGATCCCGAGTCCTTCTTGTCCCATCACGGTGATGTTCTTCTCGCGTTTTGGTGCAACATATCCTTTCTCAGCAAGTTCTAGGGCAGCTGCCTTTGCACGAGCCAATTGATGATCACGGCTCACGACCACTTCATCTATACCCGGACGTAAGTAACCCAAATCGAATGCCTCGTAGGCCGAGGTAGAAACTTTTGCCTGCCCAATAGTCAGAAAACGCTCTCTCATGCGGTTGATCTTGATGTCGCCATCTTTCAATTCTTCGGATAGGCGTTTTGCGAACTCTTTTGTACCGCCACCGCCTGGAATAACTCCTACACCAAATTCGACAAGTCCCATATACAACTCCGCATGAGCCACTACTTTATCGGCATGCATCGACATCTCGCAACTTCCTCCTAAAGCTAAATTGTGAGGTGCCACAATCACTGGAATGTTCGAATAGCGCACGCGCATCATGGCATCTTGGAATGCTTTCACGGCAAAGTTTAATTCATCGTAATCTTGCTCAATGGCCATCATGAAGATCATTCCTACGTTAGCGCCAGCAGAGAAATTCTGACCGGTGTTGTAGATAACAAGGCCTTTGTATTCTTTTTCAGCAAGATCGATTGCACGGTTCATACCTTCAATCACACCTCCGCCGATGGTGTTCATTTTGGTGTGGAATTCGAGGTTCAAAATGCCATCTCCGAGATCAACCAACGTAACATCCGAATTGCCCCACACTTTATTTTCACTGCGCAATGCATCTAGTAGGATGAGATCTTCCGTTCCAGGAATGGTTTTGTAAGATTTAGATGCAACATCGTAGTACAATTTTTGACCTTTCTCCAATTTGTAGAAGGAGGTGCACCCTGCATTTTTCATGTCGCTAATCCAATCTGCAGCCTTTTTGTTTACATTGCCAATAAGTTTTATTCCTTCCTCAAAACCAATTATGTCCCATGTTTCAAATGGACCAAGTTCCCAACCAAAACCAGCTTTCAGGGCATCATCTATCTTGTACAGATCATCTGTGATCTCAGGCAAGCGATTGGAAACATAAGCGAACAAACCACCAAACAATTTCCTGTAAAAATCACCGGCTTTGTCCGTGCCCGTGAACAACATTTTTGTGCGTTGCTTCAGGTCGTCAACAGGCTTGGTCATTTCCAAGGTTGCAAATTTCACTTTTTGAGATGGTCGGTATTCGAGTGTTTGCAAATCCAACGAATGAATTTCACTTTTTCCATCTGCTGTTTTCACCTTTTTGTAAAATCCTTGTCCTGATTTTGAACCCAACCATTTGTTCTCAACCATTTTAGAAATGTAGCCAGGGAGTTCGAACAATGCTTTTTCTTCATCATTTGGACAATTTGCTTTCAAACCATTCGCTACGTGAACTAGCGTGTCTAATCCAACCACATCGCATGTTCTGAATGTAGCCGATTTTGGTCGACCTAAAACTGGTCCGGTTAATTTATCGACTTCATCGACTGTCAAACCAAGGTCGCTCACAGCATGAAACAGTGCCATGATGGAATAAACTCCAACGCGATTGGCAATGAATGCTGGCGTGTCCTTACAAAGTACCGTTTTCTTACCAAGGATTTTTGAACCATAATCCATCAGGAAATCCACAATTTGAGGATCCGTTGAAGGAGTAGGTATGATCTCTAGTAATTGCAGGTATCGCGGTGGGTTAAAGAAGTGAGTTCCACAGAAATGTTTTTTGAAATCATCACTCCTGCCTTCAAGCATCATGTGGATTGGAATGCCAGATGTATTGGAGGTGATTAGTGTTCCTGTCTTTCGGTATTTTTCCACTTTTTCGAACACCTGTTGTTTGATGTCTAAACGTTCAACTACCACTTCGATAATCCAATCGCAAGTTGATATTTTATCCATATCATCATCAAAGTTTCCAGTAGTTATGCGATTTGCAAAGGATTTACGATAAATAGCAGACGGATTTGATTTCAAGGTGCTATCAAGTGATTGGTTTACAATCCGGTTTCTGAACACTTTATTATCAGATGTGATTCCTTTTTTACTTTCTTCCTCCGTCAATTCAAAAGGAACAATATCGAGTAAAAGGACTTCACATCCCACATTTGCGAAATGACAGGCAATGCGCGAGCCCATAACCCCTGAACCTAGCACGGCAACTTTTTTAATGTGTCTGTTCATGCTTTTTTATTTTTTACTGTTAATTTTTAATTCTTCTTCAACGAGTTGATCCATGTGATTCAAAACCTCATAAAACACATCTAATTTATCCTGTGAAACCTTGTTGTGTATTTTTTCATTGAATTCTAAGATTGTTTCACGCACTAATCTTCGGTAATCTAGTCCTTCAGCTGTGAGGAAAATAAAGACCTTTCGTTTGTCAATCTTATCCTCTTGCCGGCGAATAAGTTTTCTGTCTTCCATTGTTTTTAACGTCCGTGAAAGAGATGTGGGTTCCATACCCATGCGAGGCCCAAGTTGTGTGCTCGGTGTCCCGTCTTTATCAACAATCATTAGAATAAACCCAATCGACATAGTCATATTGTGTTCACTTGCTTTTTGATTGTACATCCGGGATATACGATGCCAAGCATGCCGAATTAGAAAATCATATAATATGTTGTTTTTTTGAGCCATTAATTATCTATCGATAGCTAAAAGTAACAAAATATTCTATGCGTACATATAAAAATTGAAATTTCTACCAGATTTCTTTAGAGATGTGAACGGTGCCTTTGAAAATGGATATTTTTTCATCCAATTGATTGAAAATGGAGACTTCATAGACTCCCAAAGATCGACCACGATGCAGTTCGGTAGCAATTGCTTTTAGCTTTTCATTCGGACCTACAGGTTTTAAATGCGAAATAGATGTTTCGATGCTTACACATTTGTTACCATAGGAATTTGCCGCAAATGCGAGTGCTGAATCACTCAGGGAGTATGAGATGCCACCATGCAAAATTTCAAAGCCATTCAGCATTTCATTTTTTACATTCATTTTCAACTCGCAACGCCCTTTAGTTATATGAATTAGTTCAATTCCAAGCCAGTTGCTAAAAGCATCGAGATGCATCATTTCAGCTACAATCTCTTGTGGAGTTTTCACCAATTAATTGTTGACGATGGATTGATTCATCAGAGAGATCATTGCAATTGTAACGATGAATAGTTGCGTAGCCGTTTCGTCATCGAGCATAGATCCGTCTTCATCTTCTGTGGAAATTTCCATGGCCATAAATTGTGCAAGTTCTGGCTGATCACAAAAATCCTCGAGGATTTCCTGTTCGTCGTTTTCGAAATAATTATCGAGCATTTCAAAATAAGGATCTTCAAATGCATCTATTTGTTCTTCAGTAATGGGATTTACTTTAATGCCTTCTTGCTCGAAGCATTCAGATAGTAAACAGAAGTAGTAAATTAACAACCCTTCAAGATTTTCATTTTCATACTCATCCGGGGCTGTCATTACATAACTCAAGAGCACTTGTTGGGCAAGAGCATACTTTTCAGAAAGCTTCTCAAGTCCTTGATCGTCAAGGTTGTCTACTAAGCTTATCGCATTTTCAATGCTTTTTAACGACACATGTTTCATGTAGATTCTTTTGTTAAATGTAAGAATATTCATTCATACACAATTCTGCGCAAGTGAATAAGCACTAAATTTGGCTTTCATTTCAACTATTATTCTTTGTCTAGTAAACGTTTTTTTGAACCCGATTTCCTTCAATTTTTCATTGAATTAGCGGCCAACAACCATAAAGATTGGTTTGATCAGAATCGCAAGCGATATGAATTATCAGTAAAAGATCCATTCAAAAAATTTGTAGATTTCATCATACAGAAGCTATCCAAGGAAGATGTTCGTTTTGAAGATTTGGAATCCAAAGAATGCATATTTAGAATTAACAGAGATATTCGGTTTTCCAAAGACAAAACGCCCTACAAGCTATCAACATCAGCTGTTGTGGCGCCAGGAGGTAAAAAGAGCAGAGCGATAAATGGGGTTTACTTTGAAATGGGTCCTGAGCATTTTAGAGTTTATGGGGGTGTATATGAGGCTGATAAAGATGAAATTCAGCAAATTAGAGAAGGAATTGCTCAGAATGCGGACGAATTCAAAACGTTGTGCAACTCGCAAGAGTTTAAAAAACTTTACGGTACTATTTTAGGTGAAAAAAATAAGGTCTTGCCATCAGAATTAAAATCAGCGGCGCTCGATGAACCTTTGATTTTTAATAAACAATGGTACTTCTTTTGCGAATTTACGACTGAAATAGTTTTGGAGGAAGGCTTAGATGAATTAGTATTGAAATGTTATAAAATTGGAAAGCCAGTTTCTGATTTTTTTGAAAAATGTCGATTAAATTAATTTTAAGAATGAAAAAAGGATTGTCATACTGTTTTGTTTTTATCCTACTAGGAATAAATTCTCACACTTTTTCGCAGAAAAAAGAGTTGTCACTCAAAGATGCAGTTCTAGGTCAATATAGAATTTTTGGTCCTGAACGTGTTTATGGTTTTGAATGGTTGGACGGAGATGCTTACACGTTTTTAAGTAAAAACTATCAGACGCTTTATAAATCATCGGCTCTTTCAAAAAAGGACGAAGAATGGATGACAATAAAGCAGGTAAACGAGGTTTTGAACAGCGAATTAACTTCGTTTGCTGGTATGTCATGGAAAAATGCTTT
>CAISOQ010000224.1 GCA_903887095.1 uncultured Flavobacteriia bacterium | reverse complement strand
TATGGAAATTATATTTTGTTTAACAGCTTATTTGTTGGGATCCATTCCCACCGCGGTATGGACCGGTAAATTAAAATATGGTATCGACGTCCGAGAGCACGGGAGTAAGAATGCCGGTGCTACAAACACGTTTAGGGTATTGGGTAAAAAACCTGGTGTTTTTGTCCTTTCTGTGGATATTTTGAAAGGTTCATTGGCAACGATGTTACCACTTTTGTTTTTATCTGATTCTGATTACATTATACAATTGCAGATTTGCTGTGCCTTTTTAGCAATTCTCGGACACTTATTCCCGGTTTTTGCCGGATTCAGAGGTGGGAAAGGTGTGGCAACATCACTGGGGGTAATTATAGGAATTCAACCCATTGCGGCGGGAATTTGTTTGGTTGTATTTCTGATCGTTTTCTTACTTTCTCGTTTCGTGTCCTTAGGAGCAATAGTTACTGCGATCACTTTTCCATTTGTTTTGAAGTTTATAATCCATACAGATTCAGTCTGGTTAATGTCTTTTGGTGTTGTGGTTAGTTCCCTTGTGATCGTTGCTCACAGAAAAAACATCCAACGACTGCTTCGAGGTGAGGAAAACAAAATGAACTTTTCTAAAAAATAAACGTACTGATAAGTTCGGTTTAAAGGTTTGTATTGTTGAAGAGATTGTTCAATCGGCATAAATTGCTATTTCTAGTGCTTCTGTTCTTTGCGAAAGGTTCTTTCTCGCAAAGCGAGGAGGTATTGAAAGCAGACGCAGATAAGCTTTTCTATGCAGGAAAGTATCTGGACGCAACACCTTTGTACCTAAGGCTTCTTTCTGTTAAACCGAGAAGTTACGAATACAATTTCCGCTACGGCGCTTGTTTGATTTACAATTCCAATAGAAAATTAGAATCGTTAAAATATTTGCGAGTTGCTGCCCTGGATCCGAGTGGATTGCCACCTGAATTTCATTATTTCTATGGTAAATCGTTGCACTTGTCTTATTTATTTAATGATGCCATAAAAGAATACAAACTCTACAATCAAACTAAATTAAAAGAGACTCCCGTTTATGAAGTAATTCGAGAAATCGAAATGTGCGAGAATGGAAAGCGATTGATGACCACAATCACAGATATTATCGTAACGGATAAAAAGGAAATCTCGGTCGACAAATTCTTTAGAATTTATGATTTAAGCAATATTGGTGGAAGTTTACTTGTAACAGCTGAATTCCAAACCAAACTAGATAAAAAATACAATCATACACCTCTTATTCATTTTCCGGCTAATCCAAAAGTGATCTATTATTCGAGTTACGGAGATAAAGGAGAGAATGGGAAGGATATCTATGTTCGAAGAAAATTGCCCGACAATTCTTGGGGTCAGCCACAGGAATTACCTGGAGAGGTCAATACACCTTATGACGAAGATTTTCCATATATGCACCCTGATGGCGATTATCTTTATTTTTCATCCAAGGGCCATAATACAATGGGTGGATACGATGTATTTCGTTCAAAATATGATAAAGAAACCAATATGTTCGGCAAACCAGAAAACATGGATTTTGCCATTTCATCGCCTGATGATGATGTTTTTTATGTTGTGGATTCTTTAAATAAAGATGCTGTGTTTGCTTCATCAAGACAAAGTCAGGAAGGATTTTTACATGTTTATAAAGTCAAAGTAGATCGCGTTCCGTTGCAGATGGCAGTGGTGAAAGGAGATTTTAAATCAATGGTTGATACATCCTACAAAGACATCGATTTCACAATTCGTGATTATTCAAATGGAGATTTTATCGGGAAATTCAATTCAAATGAAAAAGGAACTTACTTAATTACATTTCCAAAAGGAGGGAAATATGAATTTGTAATGACAGTCAATGATGGTCCTCAAGAATTTAGATCAATTGTAACGATCCCATTCATGAAGGAATTCAAGCCATTGAAGCAGATGATTATGCATGTTGCGGAAAATGGTGTGGAAAATGTGAAAATCGTAAATCAATTCGATCAAGTAGTTGATGAACCTGCTGATGTGATGGCAGAAGTAATTCAGAAACGCGGTGAATTGAATGTCAATGTCAATGAATTTGACATGAAAAAAATTGAAGAATCAAAACAAACGAACTCAATACTTTCGGAGCTTGGGTATGGTAAACTGAATAACGTGGAGGTTGCTTATAGCTTGCAAG
>CAISOQ010000223.1 GCA_903887095.1 uncultured Flavobacteriia bacterium | reverse complement strand
TTTTCTTTTCTGTCACTTTTTATAGGCCTAAAAAGTAACCAAAAACGCCTTTTAAACTTTTACAAGGAGCTTGCCATCGCTTCACTGCGTTGCACATGTCACCGCTGACGAACTTTCGCTTCGTGCTTTGGCTCTATTGCTCGGTTTATACGCCGGAGTAAACCTTCGCCTGTCAGATGAGGCCGTCGCCTGTCAGCTGCGGCTGAAGTGCCGACGCAGGAGGTGTATCGAGACGAGCCGCATCTCCGCTCAGTTCGCAGCCTAGCTCTGTGTAAAAGTTTGGTTTTGTGGAAATACTAATATCTATGAGGAATGAAAATTTACCCCTTTTAACACATTGCTTAATTCATCGAATTTTGCGCCATTTAGGCAATGTTAATTTTTAATTCATTTAATAACTGCTGACAGAAACAATCCATTCGAGAAAAGGCGAACCATTTGGTCCCCAAATCTTTTAGAGAAGCGCCGAAGTGATAAAGTTCTGCATCGTCAAGAACAAGAAATCTGTCATGAGACTTTTTAAATTTCAGTAATTCAATTTTTTGATACTGTGAATTGAATTTTTCAATATCAAGCAGCAATTGAGGAGTTATTTTGGACGTAAATATTTTTACCTCAACACCCAATCTACGTTTCTCAAATAAATGCAGCACTCTATCATCTATGTAGTTGTCAATAAGGAGGATAGATTTTTCAGCTCTTCTCACTAGTTCGGATAAAAATCGATGGGCATCAAATAGTTCGCCATCGAAGAAAATTCCCTTTGCAGGTAAATTTTTTTGATCGCTCATTCCATCAAACAATAAATCAAGTTTTCGGTCAGTTTCAATGAACTTATTCTCAAGAAAATTGATTCTATGGTCAAAATTAATTTGACTTTGAAAGTGTCGGCGCATCGCAACGAACGCTCTAAAAATCTGCGTACTTATAACTGCTGCTCGGTCATTCTTTATAACCGAAGATACGGCGGCAACCCCCTGTTCTGTGAAGGCATAAGGCATATGTCCTCCTAGCGCTTGAGAGGAAGGTATCGCATTTTGCGATACCAAATGTATTACTTCCATAGAATTCAATTGAAATACAAAATCTTCCGGAAAACGATTTTGATTCCGTTTCATTTGTTCTCTTAATCTTGTTGGGATAACACCATAAAAATCTGCAAGATCCCTATCCAGGATAACATGTACTCCTCGCAATAAAACAATTTTTTCTTCTACCGAAATTCTTTTAATTTCTTTCATCTTCCAGTTATTCTTTACCTAAAATTCAGTACAACTTTCCACTTTAGAACTATTTGAATTTTAGTCTTTTTACACTATATTCTATTGATATATAAGTTCCAAAATTTCTCCGCTCACTTCGCAGCCTAGCTCTCTGCAAAAGTTTGGTTTCTGGGAAACAATAAATTTCTGGGTCTTGAACATTTGAACACATTGAATCCATTGAACCTTTGAACGAATTGAACATTTATTGAACCGCAGGTCGCCTGTCAGCTGCGGCTGAAGTGCCGACGCAGGAGGTGTATCGAGACCTGAACCCTTTGAACGTTCCTTGAACGCATTGAACGTTCTTTTCTCTCTCCCACCGCCCCCTAAATTAGCCATTCTCTTCCTCTGGCATTTCATGAAATGATTTTTCCCTCGAACTGAAACGCTTAAAAATGGAGAAAGCTCCGCAGGAGATCATCGACATTTTAGCGAATTCAGAAGAGTGAAAAATGACTCACTTCGAAGCACGATT
>CAISOQ010000222.1 GCA_903887095.1 uncultured Flavobacteriia bacterium | reverse complement strand
GCATTTATCTATGTCGATACCTTCACCATACTTTCTTGCAAATCCTAGGAAAGTTGTATAATGCCTCGCTTCACTTTCCATTAGACTTCTATAGAATGTCCGTAAATCCTCGTCATTGATCTCTTCTGATAAAATTTTGAATCGCTCACAACTGCGAGCTTCAATCATTGCAGCAAACAACATTTGGTTTACGAAGAAGCCTTTTTTTGAGCTTTGAGTTTTAGTCTTTTTAAGGTAGAGTGCTAGATCGTTTACGTATGGGTCCTTTCGCTCAAACCCCAATTTATAGCCACGTTCAATTAGTTTGTCATGAACCATTTTGAAATGTTCCATTTCTTCTTGACAAATAGCAGTCATTGCTTCAACAAGATCGGAATAATGAGGGTATTGGATAATCATTGAAATAGCGTTGCTTGCCGCCTTCTGTTCACAAAAAGCATGATCAACAAGAATTTCTTCAATGTTCTTCTCTACGATATTAACCCATCTTGGGTCAGTCGACAACTTCAGTCCGAGCATTCTTTAAATTTTACACAAAGTTAAAGGGAAGAAATTCTTTAGACATTTTTGTTTCGTTATTTTTATCAAAAAAAGTCTTTATGCGACAGATAATTGTCTTCATTCTATTTTTCTCCTTTTTTTCAGGGCTAAAAGCGCAATCTCAAAAGAAACCTAAACTTGTTGTCGGTATTGTAGTGGATCAAATGTGTTACGAATATTTGTATCGTTTTCAAGATCGATTCAGTAAAAAAGGTTTTTTAAAATTGATGGAGCGCGGCACTAATTGTCGAAACGCACGCTATAATTATGTACCTACATTTACTGGTCCAGGGCATGCTTCTATTTATACCGGAACAACTCCTGAAAATCATGGGATTGTTGCCAATGATTGGTTTGATAGATTGAGTAATCAAACAATTAATTGTGTCGGTGATGCTTCGGTAAAATCTGTTGGAACATCTTCAGAAGATGGACTTTGTTCGCCAACTCATTTGAAGACGACCACAATTACGGATCAATTGAAAATGACTTATCCGAATTCAAAAGTGATTTCGATGTCAATAAAAGACCGAGGTGCTATATTGCCAGGAGGACATTTAAGTGATGGCTCATATTGGTACGATTATGCAACAGGGCAATTCATAACAAGTAGTTATTTTGATGACAAATTGCCTGATTGGGTGATAAGTTTTAACGGTCAGAAACAAGTTGACAATTATTTGGCGCAAACATGGAACACATTGTACGATCTATCTTCATACAAAGAATGTGGGCCAGACAATTCGCCCTATGAAATTGCATTGTCAGGAAAAACAAATCCAACTTTCCCTTATAATTTAAAGGAAATGTGTGGAGGGAAGGTTAACTATGAACTTTTCACTATTACGCCTTTCGCCAATACCTATTTAACGGATTTTGCATTGAACTCAATCGCAAGTGAAAATTTAGGCAAGGATGCTGAAACCGATATGTTGTGTATTAGTTATTCAACACCTGATATTGTTGGGCATGCATTTGGTCCTTATTCAGTAGAGTTGGAGGATGTTTATTTGCGCTTAGACAAAGAGTTGGAGCGATTGATTACGACATTAGAAAAGGAAGTTGGTAAAAATGAGTTTGTACTTTTTTTGACAGCCGATCATGCAGTGGTTCCCGTTCCGCAAGATTTGAAGGACAGGAATTTACCGGGAGGTTATTTCTTTTTAAATGAACGAATGACAGATTTGAAAAGTAAAGTCAAAACAAAATTCGGGGAAGATTTTATACTTGGTCAAAATAATCTGAACATCTATCTGGATCGCCAGGCTATTTTAAAGAAACAATTTGCATTTTCTGATGTAAGTGAATTTATTGTAGAAGAAATCCGGACATGGCAACATGTTAAACGAGTTTTTACTGCTGACGAACTACTGAAATCAGGAAGTGATGATGAATGGCGGGACATGATTCGTAAAGGTTATCATCCTGCTGAGAGTGGAGATGTCATTTTTATGCTCGAATCGGGCTATTTGGCAAAATCGTTGGACACTCCCGAGGCACATAAAGGAACAAGTCATGGTTCAGCATTTAATTATGATACCCATGTGCCATTGCTTTGGTATGGAAAGGGAATTCCGAAACAGGAGATTTTTAGACTAACAGAAATTACAGATATTGCTCCAACACTCACAAACATTTTGAATCTTCAACGAAGTGGGTCAATGACTGGAGAACCAATTCTTGAGCTGTTTCGATAACGGTTTGCTGCCTGGCGCTCGGCCCGACTCATTAAATAAATCGTTTCTCCAAAGTTAGAACTATTTTCTTTCAAATTAATCATTGTTTCGAAGTGAGATTTGAGGGTTGGCACTAGACAGCTGTTAAAGGCATTATTTCTCAACCATAAATTGATTATGTTCGTCTTATGTCTATGAGAACTTCGTTTATCTATTTATTGCTAATTGTAATGACTTATTCTTGTAAAAAGGACGAATGTGAAAATTATTCACCTCATAAAGATGTTGTTATTGACAATTCAATGAACTCCATTAAATTCAAAGAATCATCTTATTGGGTTTATCAAAATGATGTTACTTTAGAATTAGATAGTCAAAGAGTAGTTTTTGGTTCAAACAATGATTTCACAGGTGAATATCCAAGTAAATGTTCGGGGGGAACTTTTGTTTATGAATACAGAATGACAGTTCATAGTTTTTTAAACAATCAGGATTATGATTACTTGATAATAGGATCCGGATTAAACAAAGACACAAATTCATCGGGTAATCATTATGGGAGATTTATTTATTCTGGGACGAACATTTATTCAGCAGATTCTGGAACCGAGTACATCGAAAACATTCCATTATTAAATCTTAATGGTAACGACTTTAATAATGTCAAAAAAATATGGGTCAAGGTTTTACCAGCTAATTCGTATTATCCGAACCTTTCCATACATGACATGTATTATTATTTTTCAGATTCCGTTGGATTGATAAAATGGGAGGTTAGTGACGGGTCAACAATAATTGAGTCTTGGAGTATTAAATCTTGGGATATAATTCTATAAATTCAGAATTATTTACTTATCAGTTGCCTTTAACTACTTTATTTTAGCGATAATCTCATTCATCATATCAATTTGAATTTTTTGAATTTCAATTAATTCCTGCTGTTGATGCATGATGAGGTGGTCTAGTTTCTCATGTAAGATTCTAATTTCAAGTTCAGCTTTCATGTTAATCATAAAATCTTTTTTTGATCGTTCCCGGTCTTTTTGTTCTTGCCTATTCTGACTCATCATAATCACAGGGGCTTGCAATGCAGCAATGCAGGATAGAATAAGATTTAGAAGGATGAAAGGGTAAGGATCGAACGTGTGTGAACGAAGGAAGAAAACATTTGCAATGATCCAAATGGTTAAGAATCCGAAAAATGAGAGAATAAAGGTCCAACTTCCACCAAATTCTGCAACGCGATCTGCTATGCGCTGACCAATTGTTAATTCCGATTGTTCTTCAAGTTCAAGTTTTGTAGATAAAATGGAATGTTCTTTTAATGACTGAAGAACATTATCGCGCATTTCGCCTAATTCATCTAGATTATCGGAAACAAACGATGAGATGTACTTTTCCCGGTAAAAATTTAATTCATTGACAGAAATTAAGTCTGTTTCAAGAAGATTCGGGTGGTCTTTTAGAATGAGATCCAATATGGCAAATCTCAGTTGACCGGCAACTATTTTTTCTTCTTCAAGAAATTCCTTTCCTGATATCGCACTTCTGAAAGTTTTTTGTTTTTCCATTTTTTATGTAATTCCAATAATGTTAAGAATAGTAGTGATGCAATTAAAGGGACTAAGAAATGATAGTAACCAGGAAATTCGAAGCCAAAAAGAGCTGAGATTACGGGGATTCTAATGGTTAAAAAAAGTAAGATAAATGCAACAAGCAAGATGGCTTTGGCTGTCATGTTGTGGAACAGAAGTATGCGAAAAACATTTTCAGTTTTTGAAAGCTTGGAAAGAACGAAAAGCAAATTACTCAAAATGAGGCCTGTGAATACGATAGACCGAAGTTCTTTTTGATTTCCGTGACTATGAACAGTGAGTAGGTAGATCGCCAAGACAAATAAGTAAAACACCAAACCTTCTGCAATACTTGAAAAAATTTCCTTCTTTCCAAAAAATGATCTCTGAGAGTCTCTTGGTGGCCGGGTCATGATATTTATTTCTTCCTTTTCCGTTTCGAATCCGATGGAGCTCATAGGGTCAATAATCAGTTCCATAAAAACAATATGAATAGGCAGTAGGAGCAATGGGAAGCTTGCGCTAAACGCTGGACTTATGGCTAAGCCAATGATTGGGATATGAATTGCCAGGACATACGACATTGCTTTCTGTAAATTATCTGAAATCTTTCTTCCCAAACGAATTGCTTTGACAATTGATGCAAAATTATCATCAAGCAGAACGAGGGAGGAAGCTTCACGTGCAACATCCGTCCCTTTATTGCCCATTGATATGCCAATATGGGCTGCTTTCAAGGATGGAGCGTCATTCACCCCATCACCAGTCATTGCTACAATTTCTTTGTTTTTTTTCAATGCTTCAACAACTCGTAATTTATGTTGTGGCGATACCCTCGCTAATATTTCTGTGCTTAGCAGGGCTTTTTTTAATGCGTTGTTGCCGAGTTTGTCAATGTCATTTCCTGTTAATATAGTATTGGCATTCAGACCAATTTGGTGACCAATATTTGCTGCTGTTTCAGGATAATCGCCTGTAATCATTACTATTTTAATTCCGGCAGATCTGCAATCAGTGACAGCTTGCTTGACTTCTTTGCGAACAGGGTCAGCAAAACCAATCAAACCAACAATTTCAAGTTGAATTGTTTTGTAATTGACCTTGGCATGTAAATCAGAGTTTCCTTTTGCAAAAGCAATGATGCGCAGGCCATTTGAAGCCATGGTTTTTAACAAACGTTCCAATTGATTTTTTTCGGTCTCCGAAATAATGCATTTAGCTAAAACTGCTTCCGGAGCTCCTTTGCAAAAATGGATTTGCTTTTTGTTTCTTTCGTCAGCATAGGATCTAATTGTAAGTAAATGATCATGACTAAAAAGTAACTCATCTATGAGTTTAAGTCGTTCAATTTTATTCGCTCCGAAAGCAAGTAATGCTTTGTCCATAGGGTCTCTGCTATCAATTGAACAGGCCATTTTCGCATCGGATAATAAAAGTAAATTAGTGGGGAGGGAATAGGTGTTTTCAGGAATAATTTCAAATTTATTTGCAATGCTCGCTACGGCCATTTTATTTTGGGTAATGGTTCCTGTTTTATCGCTGCATAAAATGGTTGCGGAACCGAGAGTTTCTATTACTGATGGGTTTCTTGTTAGGACATTTATTTTTGTTAAGCGCCACGCTCCTAAAGTCAGAAAGACAGTTAAAATGACTGGAAATTCTTCAGGGATCAATGCCATTGCTGTTGCTAATCCACTTAACATGGAGGGTATAAATTGACCGCGCTGAATAAAGAAAATGAACGTTATGGCAACTGATACGACTATAGCGATGATCCCGAGATTTCGTATTAGTTTTTTCATTTCTGTCTGCAATGGAGTTTTCGATGCGTGAATTCCGAGTAAACTCTTGCCTATTGTGCCAATTTTACTTTTTTGACCAGTTTTTGTAACTGTCATAACCGCTTGTCCTTTGGTTACTAAGGTTCCAGAGTATACGGCAGATCTCGTTTCTTCTAATGATTTTGCTACAGGTAATGATTCACCAGTCAAAATGGATTCATTTACTTCTAATCCATTGCATTCAATGAGTTGTCCATCCGCTGGGATCCGATCTCCTTCGAAAAGCAAGACAATATCTTGTGCTACTAATTCTCGTCCGGGAATCCTTAGTTCTTTTCCGTCTCTAATGACCAATGCTCTTGGCGAGGCCAGTTCTTGCAATGCATGCAATGCATTTTCGGTTTTTTGTCGCTGGAATACGGTGATTGATATTATAATGAATACTGTACTCAATAAAATTACACCCTCTTGAAAACTTCCTATCAAGATATAAAGAGATCCACAAACCGCAAGTAAGAGAAACATGGGCTCTGTCACCACGTCTTTTACCAATTGAAGAAAGCCATCATTTTTTTTGGTGGGCAATTCATTCGCTCCTTGTTGTGATAATTTTCTTTTTGCTTCTTTCGAAGATAATCCCCGATACATTCTTTTTAAATGTTAAATTATGGTTTACGATGAGGTGGGTGAAATTATTTTTCTTAGATTTATTAAACTTTCAGTGAATTATAGTTTCGATTTCAACAAGCGTTCTTCATGTGTTGAAAACTTAGTTGAAAACCTATTGATTCATAAGATGAAAAGGCACTACTCAGACTTTAAATTTGTATTAAACGAATTACAACAAAAGATTAACAATGCTTGGTACTATTCTGAAACGAAAATTATCGGACAATCAGGTTGCCAATATCTTTATCAATTCAATCTTTGATACAGTTGATAATGGATTTAAGGAGGTAGCTCAGATTATAAACGAAGACGTTGCTTTTGTTAACTCTCCTGCTATTTCAGATAATGATGAGGGTGAATTTGGTTTGATTGTTATCGTTGGGAATCTTTCTTATTTGGAAAGTACCTTTGATGCAGATCAAGCCGCGAGGGTTGAGAAAATTATTTTTGAAAAGCTTTCAAAGATTTATGCCATTCCAGAAGTGGACTTCACAAAAATGATTCGTGAATACCAGAGTTTTATTGCTAAAGTGAATCATCCGAGTAAAAATATGGTTTACGGAATGTCAAAAGCTATCTTTTACAAATACAAATTGAATCAATTCCAAGATGAGTATTTCAGAAGAATGCAAGCGCCAAATCCTCTTTTCTTGAAGAGAATGGATGAGGTGATGAGCAACTTTGTTTGGAATTGGGATGCTTTCTTTAAGAAGTATAAATTGAATTGATTACTGAACGATAAACCAATTGTTCAATAACTCTTCCCTGTTATATACCATCTCTTTCATTGTTTTTTGATCTATAACGTTGAATCCAGCGTACTTACAAATTGCATGGCCTGCTGCAATGTCCCATTCCATTGTTGGCGCAAATCGTGGATAGCAATCCGCTGCTCCTTCTGCGACTAGACACAACTTTAGGGAACTCCCTTTTGATATGGTGTTTACTTTACCATGCTTTAAATTTAATGCTGCAATATAGGATTCAGTTTCCGAATTCATGTGTGATCGACTTGCAACAACCGTATATTCTTGGTTAAGTTTTTTAAGGGGCAGATCAATCGAGTTCGTGAAAACCGACTGAACAGTCGATTTGGGATTTACAGCGTTCGTTTTCTTTGTTCCAGTATCGCTAGATGCGAAAAATAACTCACCAGTAACAGGCACATAGATTACACCAAGTGTTGGCGTGTTGTCTTCAATGAGGGCAATGTTAACTGTGAATTCGCCATTTCGTTTTATGAATTCTTTGGTACCGTCAATAGGGTCAACAATCCAAAGTTTTGACCAGTTTTTTCGTTCCTCATACGGAATTGATCTTCCTTCTTCAGATAAAACCGGAATTGAACTGTCTTTCAATTCGTTTATTATGATAGCGTGTGAAGCCAAATCTGCTCGAGTAAGTGGCGTATTGTCACTTTTTAGTTCAATTCCGAAGTCTTCTTTATCGTAAATTTCCAAGATAGCTTCACCCGCTTTTAAAGCAGCTTTGATTGCAATTTCTAATTCCTTTTGCATTAGTTTAATTTTTGAAGAACAACAGCTAAAATTGCTTCGAGACATTCGCTCAGTTCTTTGCCGGTTGTGTCAATTGTCAGATCTGCTTTAGTTGGGGATTCATAAGGGGAAGAGACGCCTGTGAAATCTGTTATTTCACCTTTTAATGCTTTTTTATACAATCCTTTGACATCTCTAGTTATGCATTCTTCAAGTGGGGTGCTAACGTAAATTTCAATGTATTTTTCTTTGCCAAGTATGTTTCTGACCATTTCTCTATCTTTCTCAAATGGAGAGACAAAAGCAGCTAAAGTCACAAGTCCGGCATCAACCATCAAGTTGCCAACTTCACCAATACGTCGTATGTTTTCACCTCTGTCATTTTCTGAAAAACCCAGATCCTTGTTGAGTCCGAGCCGCATGTTGTCGCCATCCAGTAAAAAAGTTTTGATTCCTTTTTTGTGCAGTTCTACTTCAAGTAAATTAGCTAAAGTAGACTTTCCACTTCCCGAAAGACCTGTAAACCAAATTAAGAAAGAATTATGGCCATTTGAGGCAATACGTTGATTGCGATCAATTGAAAAGAATTGTTTGGTCAGATTATTCATAGACGACCAAAATTAATAAAAAGAGTTGATTCGATTGATTTTTAATGGGCTATAGGTAGGTATACAACCTTTTTAGTGTCAAAAAAATCCGCTTTAAAATAGATGTTAAGAGGAAAAAGTGTGCAGCCTTTTATACCTGATAATTCTTCGCTTAAATCACCACCTTTTAAATAAAGAATACCGTTAGGGATAGAATTGTGTCCTTTCTTTTTTATTTTTCCCTTCGTCCAAGTAAGGAAGACAGGCATGGCTGTCACAGCACGACTAACTATGAAATCAAAAGATTCTTTTAATTCTTCAGCTCGGGCATGAATGCCAGTTACATTTTTGAGGCCAATGGCCAAAGCAACTTCGTTAACTACTTTAATTTTTTTTCCAATTGAATCAACCAAAGTGAATGTCGTTTCGGGAAATAATATTGCCAAAGGAATACCTGGAAAACCACCACCAGTTCCAATGTCCAAAACGGTCGTGTTTGTAGCAAAAGACGCAACCTTGGCGATGCCTAATGAATGAAGCACGTGGCGTTCGTAGAAATTTTCGGTGTCTTTTCTACTGATGACATTAATTTGAGCATTCCAATACGAATAGATTGCCTCAAGCTGAGTGAATTGTTCTTTTTGTTTTTCAGACAGATCTGGGAAGTTGTCAAAAATTATCTGGACAGACATTTTTAAGAGTTGTATTAGATCGTGTCTTTTGTTTTATCCATCATGTTTGCGAGGAAATCTCTTGCTCGAAATAACTGAGCTTTAACAGTTCCCAATGGCAGGTTCAATTCTTCGGCAATTTCTTCGTAACTCAGTTCTTCAAAGTACCTTTTTTCTATAAGTTCTCTGTAGCGAGGTTTTAATTTACTAACCAGCATTCTCATATGAACGACCTTTTGACTGTGAATAACCGTCTGTTCGGGATCCATTGTATGCGACTTAGCATCTACATAAATTACTTCGCCGTCATCAGTTGTGATTCCGGTATCCATAGATGTCACTTTGATGCGTTTTTTTCGAATGAAATCGATGCAGTTATTGGATGCAATTTTGAATAGCCAAGTACTAAATGCAAAGCTCGGAGAATATTGATCAAGTCTACTGAATGCTTTCCCGAACGCTTCGATTGTTAAATCATCTGCATCATCCTGGTGCTTCACCATCTTCAGCATCATGAAATAAATGGATTCTCGGTAACGATCCATAAGCTCCGCATAGGCAGCTTGATCACCTTTTCTTGCAGCTTCGACTAATACAAGATCATGTTTTGCTTTGTCGGATAAATGTTCAGTTTCTACCATCTGTTAGACTCCTTTTTTTCCGAGGAGTAGTACAGTACAGGTATCAGAAGCGCGTAAAACAAGTCCCATAAAGGAAGGAATCGAACAAATGAAGATTCCTTGATCTTCCCAAAACATCGCCCCTGTATCCACCATTTTAAGAAGGTGATGAACAGATACACTGATAGTACTAACCATCGAAAGTCAGTATCGAACATCAAAATAACAAAGGAAACAGTTAACATCAACAGGCTGAAAGGATATATTCCTAACATCATTTTCTTAATAACCTTATAGCGACTCGAAGTAGTGTAATGCCTTGTTTTTTGACCAATCCAATTGAGCCAACTGTAACTGCCTTTGGAGTAGCAAAAGGAATTGACATCGATATTGATGCTGTAGTTATTCCCTCGTGCACTTTCCTGGACAAAAAGATCGTCATCACCAGAGGCAAGCGAGTAATGGGACTTGAAACCATTTACAGAATAAAACAATTTTTTTGTGTAAGCAATATTTCGTCCAACGCCCATGTAGGGCAATCGGGCAAGCGCCATTGAAAAATAACTTACAGCAATCCAGGCAGTATCAAAACGAATAACGCGATTCAAAAATCCTCTTTCTTTGTGGATAGGAGCATAGCCGAGAACAAGCTCTTTTCCAGGAATAAATCTACTGGCCATGCTTCGTAACCATTGATTGGTTGTTGGTTTGCAATCGGCATCCGTGAACACCATATTTTCATATTTTGCACCTTTTATTCCAACCGTTAAAGGCAATTTTTTACCATATTTTGAATGGTGATTTTTTTCAAGATCAATAAATCGTAAATTACTGTATTGACGGCACAAAGCACCCAAAATATGCACGGAGTCATCTGTCGTTTGATGATTGACTACGATGACTTCAAATTTTGGGTAATCCTGATCTAAAATAAATGGCAGTTTCTCGTAGAGGTTGTCAGCTTCATTTCTTGCAACGATTATGACACTGACTGGTGGTAAACTTATAGCATCCAATGTTGGTCGTTCCTTGTAAAATGCCATTTTTCCATAGACGAGCAAAGTGAACAACATATTGAACAATGCCATCGTTGCAAAAAACAGAAATAGAAAAAATGGTAAACCGATCTCGAAAGTTGGCAAAAAATGCATCTATTGAAAGCTTTGTGCAAAGATGGGGTGCTAATCGAAATACATGTATCTTTGCTGCGTTTATTTTTCAACAATTTATGCACTTCGAACTCCTATCAAAGGATACAAAATCTAAGGCTAGAGCAGGTCTTCTACAAACAGAACATGGCGCTATTGAAACCCCAATTTTTATGCCTGTTGGTACGGCTGGTTCCGTAAAAGGGGTGCATCAACAAGAATTGAGAGATGATGTAGAGGCTCAAATTATTCTCGGAAACACCTACCATTTGTTCTTGCGCCCGGGACTTGATGTAATTGAATCTGCTGGAGGATTGCATCAGTTTATAGGGTGGGAGCGTCCAATGTTGACAGATAGTGGAGGTTACCAGGTTTATTCTTTGAGCGGTTCTCGGAAAATCAATGAGGAGGGAGTAAAATTCCAATCTCATATTGATGGAAGTTATCATTTTTTCACTCCTGAACGTGCTATTGATATTCAGCGAGTAATTGGGGCGGACATCATAATGGCATTTGACGAATGTACTCCATATCCTTGTGATTATAATTATGCAAAGAGGTCGATGCATATGACACATCGTTGGTTAAAACGGTG
>CAISOQ010000221.1 GCA_903887095.1 uncultured Flavobacteriia bacterium | reverse complement strand
GGTAATGGTGATGGTAGATTACCAGAATTGAATTCCGTTAAGCGAACTGACGACCTTGCTCAAAATGCAATTCAAATGGTTGGTGACAGTGATGGTTCGTTTGATGATGGCGATTATTTTCTTTTCTATGGATGGGGACCAAGTCGATGGCGAGCAAATGGTTTGTCTGAAATGAACCTGGATAAAAACATCTACAGTGATGTTTCCTGTTATTTCATCAATATCAATGAAAACGAACCTCCTTTGAGAATTCAATTGCAACCTCTAAATGTGTCAACGCCCAACAAAGTTGTAACCTCATATTCCTTTTGCGATGTTTATGAAAACGACTTGGTCAATCTAGTGGGAGGTGGGCAACGATGGTATGGTGAATTATTTGACACAGATTTGGAGCAAGTATTTAATTTTTATGTGCCTGATATTGACGTGTCTTCCCCGGCATATTTCAAAACTTCAATTGCTGCGAATGCTTCTTCTGCCCTTGGTACAGCGCAAGAATATTCAGTGAACGGCAATATCCTCTCGTCTTCTGTTCTACCGACAGTTTCCTATGATTATGCGCAGTCAGTTAAAACAATGACTTTAACAAGTCCTACCGCAAGTTTGCCATTTAAAATAAAAATCACTCGAAATTCACCTAGCACGGTTGTCTATTTGGATCGTATTCTTTTGAATGCAAGACGATCCTTGAAGTTTTACAATTCACAGTTTAATTTTAGGGATCTTGCATCTGTTGGCATAGGGAATGTCGGTGAGTTCACTTTGAATGCTTTGCCAAGTATTGGGTTTGTTTGGGATGTAACGGATCGGCATGTACCTTCAGTAATACAAGGCGTAATGAATTCATCATCTTTCACATTTGTTGCAGCGACTGATACATTGCGTGAATTTGTTGCTTCGAATGGGACAACCTTTTTAACCCCAAGTAGGATTGGATTGGTTAGTTCGCAAAATCTCCATGGCTTGTCTCAAGCTGATATGTTGTTAATTACACACCGAGATTTTTTAGCGCAAGCTAATCGTTTGGCAGCGCTGCATGAAACAGAAGGTTTATCTGTTCATGTCGTAACCACTGATCAGGTCTACAATGAGTTTAGTTCCGGAATGTTGGACCCAACGGCAATACGAATGTTTGCAAAGATGTTTTACGACCGTTCTGTTTCTTCTGGCACGCCGCCAAAATACCTTTTGCTGTTTGGAGATGGAACGTATGATCCGAAGGACAGGGTTTCCAATAATAACAATTATGTACCGACCTATCAAGTGTTGGATGGTGAGAATCATGTTTCAGCACTCGTTACGGATGACTATTATGGCATGTTAGACAATAATGAAGCGATAGCGCCATCGGATTTATTGGATATTGGCGTTGGCAGGTTATTGATTTCAGATACAAAAACAGCAAAGGAACAGGTTGACAAAATCGAACACTACATGGGAAATGGTTCATCCATTTATGCTAACACAATAAATTCTGGACAATGCAATGCTCAGGGTGAGACTTCTACTTTTGGTGATTGGCGTTTAAATTACGTTCAGATAGCGGATGATGAGGAGGGGGGGTACTTTGTAGTTCAAGACACTGAGCCACAATATGATTATGTAAAAGCCAATCATCCCGACATGAATTGTGACAAATTATATTGTGATGCCTATACACAAGTTACGACCGCAGGAGGTGAGCGCTATCCAGATATCTTCAATGCAATAACAGATAGAGTTGATCGCGGTGCCTTGGTTGTTAATTATGTAGGACATGGCGGTGAAGTTGGTTTAGCGGAAGAACGTGTTGTAACAGTTCCTCAAGTTCAAAGTTGGAATAATATCAATAAATTGAATTTATTCGTTTCAGCCACATGTGAATTCACGAAATATGATGATCCTGCGCGTTTGTCTGCTGGAGAATACGTTTCCTTGAATGCAGTTGGAGGAGCAATTGCTTTGATGACGACATCGCGTTCTGTTTTTTTTGGAGTGAATACTGTTACGGGTTTACAATTTTATGAGCACGTTTTTACCAGGGATTCAAACAATGAACCACTTGCTTTCGGAGAAATTATGCGTTTAACAAAAAATGGTTCGGGTTCTTCCGATAATAAGCGCAGCTTTACGCTAATTGGAGATCCAGCGTTGAAAATTGCACTACCGAGATTAAAAGTTGTTACAGACAGTGTCAATGGTTTAAGTCCTGTTGTTGAAATAGATACAATCAGAGCGCTGAGCAAGGTCACTATCAAAGGACATTTAGAGGATTTTAATGGGAATCTTTTGACAAACTTTAATGGAATTGTAACACCATCTATTTTCGACAAACCAAAAAATCTTTCAACATTAGGTCAAAATTCAGATTCTCCAGTTATTGATTTTGAATTGCAAAAAAATATTGTATACAAAGGAAAGGCGACGGTTACCAATGGGTATTTTAGTTTTTCTTTTATTGTTCCAAAGGACATTAATTTTTCATTTGGTAATGGGAAAATCAGTTATTATGCAAACGAAAATCAAATAGATGCCAGTGGTTCGGATGATCGCATCATTATTGGTGGTATAGATGCAAATGGGATTATTGATACTCAAGGTCCTGATGTTTCATTGTTTATAAATGATAAGAACTTTGTCAACGGTGGTATTACGGATGAAACTCCACAGTTATTAGCCGAATTATTTGATGAAAATGGTATCAATACGGTTGGAAATGGTATTGGTCATGATTTGACAGTTATTCTGGATGATAATACTTCCGAGCCAATTGTTTTGAATGATTACTACACAGCAGCACTCGATTCTTATCAATCTGGTGAAGTAAATTATAGGTTTCCATCATTGGAAAAAGGGAAACACAAATTGACTGTCAAAGTATGGGATGTAAATAACAATTCATCCGAAAAATCAATTGATTTTATTGTTCAAGAAAAAGCTGAAATGGCCTTAGATCATGTGTTAAACTACCCCAATCCGTTTACGACTAAAACCCAGTTTTATTTTGAACACAACCAAGTTTGTTCTCAATTGGAGACTCAAATTCAAATTTTTACAGTTTCAGGTCGATTGGTGCGAACATTGAATCAAATTGTGAATACAGAAGGTTTTCGTTCTCAAGGTATTGAATGGGATGGAAGGGATGATTTTGGAGATCAACTTGCCAAGGGTGTTTACGTTTATAACTTGAGGGTTAATTCTCCTGATGGAACCAATGCTGAGAAAATAGAAAAATTGGTTTTATTAAAGTAATCACACAATAAAGCAGGTGTATTTGCGTATATTTGTCACCCCAAAGTATTAAAGGACATGTATAAATTCATCCTCAGTCTCTTTTGCATCGCTCTGTCGTTGAAAGTATTTGCGCAGCCAACAGGCAGTGGTGTTACTCAAAATGACTTGCAGCTCAACACAATAACCACAGCCGTTCCCTTTATGGCTATCACTCCGGACTCTAGAGCAGGAGGAATGGGAGATGCAGGAACTGCATTAAGTGCTGATGCCAATTCAGTTTATTGGAATACTTCATTGTTAAATTTTGCCAAAGAAAAGTCTGAGGTTAGCTTGTCTTATACTCCCTGGTTGAGACAATTGACGAATGATATCCATTTGTCTTATTTATCGGGATATTATCGGGTTAACGAAAGAAATGCAATTGGCGGTTCACTGCGTTATTTTAGTTTGGGTGAAATTACCTTTACGGATGCATCGGGAAATGTAATTCGTGATGACAAGCCAAGTGAATTTGAGATAACAGGAGCATACGCATTTCGATTAAGTGAGAAATTAAGTATCGGTGTGAATGGGAAATTTGCATATTCAAATTTGACAGGAGGACTAACCGTGGCAGGTGTTAATACCAAGGCCGGTGTTGTTGGTGCGACTGATTTATCCTTCTCATACTATAATGACGATGCAAAAATTGGGAGTACTAAAGGAGTTTACACTTTTGCAGCTACCATAAACAACATTGGAAACAAGGTAGCCTATTCTGAACTTGCGACACGAGATTTCATTCCAATGAATTTAAAGATTGGTAACTCATTCAAGGCTGAGTTTGATAAATATAACAATTTGGCAGTGTGCTTCGATTTGCAAAAATTATTGGTTCCCACTCCTGCTATTTATGACTTTTATGGTGGTGATAACATGTTGATTTCAGGTCGTAATTCTGATGTAGGGGTGATTTCAGGTATGTTGCAGTCGTTTTATGATGCACCTGGCACACCTATTGAAGATGCCGATGGAAATTATATCCAGAATTCTGATGGGTCTTTTCAAGTTGCTAAAGGAACCAAATTGAAAGAAGAATTGGCAGAAGTTAATTTGGCACTTGGATTGGAATATTGGTACAACAATGTTTTGGCAATTCGAAGTGGAGTGTTCTATGAAAGTAAGGTAAAAGGAAACCGACAGTATTTTAATGCGGGTGTAGGATTTAAATACAACAAATTCGGAGTCGATATTTCCTATTTAGCTTCTTTAAATGGTCGTCAAAGTCCATTGGCGAATACATTACGATTTACACTTCGTTTCACCCTAGGTGACAGTGGATCGGCTGGAAGTGGAGATGCAAAACCAGAATAATTCATGAATATCCGTATCGGTTTTGGCGTTGATGTGCATCAGTTATCTGAGACACATGAACTATTTATTGGGGGGAAAAAAATTGAATCCGATTTAGGTGCAGTAGGACATTCTGATGCAGATGTGCTGTTGCATGCAATTTGTGATGCATTATTGGGAGCAGCAAATCTTCGTGATATAGGATATCATTTTTCTGATAAAGATCCCAAATACAAAGGGATTGACTCAAAAATACTTTTAAAAGAAGTTGTGAATTTGATCAGCGAAAAAGGTTGGTCAGTTGTCAATATTGATTGCACTGTAATTTTAGAGCTTCCAAAGCTGAATCCTCACATTCCTGATATGCAAGAAATCATTGCATCTATTCTCAAAGTCACTGTTGATGAGGTTTCTATAAAAGCTACAACCCACGAAAAAGTTGATTCTTTTGGTGAACGAAAAGCTGTTAAGGCCTATGCCGTTTGTTTGCTTCACAAAGCTTGATTCTAAGGAGAAATAATCTTTTCGGACCTAATTCTTATATTTGCACCAAATCATTGATGATGAAAGTAAATTCAACGTACAATAACAGAGAAAGTCTTTTGGCTCTTTACAATAAACCACTTTTGGAATTGGTTTTTGAAGCGGCAACAATTCACCGTCAATTTCACAACCCAAGAGAGGTGCAAATGTCATCTTTATTGAGTATCAAAACTGGTGGTTGTCCTGAAGATTGCGGTTATTGTCCGCAAGCAGCGCGCTATCACACGGATGTTGAGGCACACAAACTGATGACTGTAGAATCGGTTGTAGAACAGGCACAAAATGCAAAAGCAAATGGATCTTCCCGTTTGTGCATGGGTGCTGCATGGAGGGAAGTGCGAGACAATAAAGATTTTGATACAGTTGTTGAAATGGTTCAAGCTGTAAATGACCTTGACATGGAGGTTTGTTGTACACTTGGAATGTTGAATGAAGATCAGGCTGTTCGATTGAAAAAAGCTGGTTTATTTGCGTACAATCACAATCTTGATTCATCAAGAGATTTTTACAAAGACATTATTTCAACACGTGAATACGATGATCGATTGAATACAATTGATAATGCACGTAAAGCAGGAATCACAGTTTGTTCTGGTGGTATTATTGGAATGGGTGAAGCAGTAGATGATCGCATTGGTCTATTGTTGAGTTACATGGAGATGGAAACGCCACCCGATTCAATTCCTATTAATGCATTAGTAGCAGTTGAGGGAACTCCCCTTGAAGACCAAAAGCCAATTGAACAATGGGAGATGATTCGCATGGTTGCGACAACTAGAATAGCGTTTCCTCAGTCGGTGGTTCGACTTTCTGCGGGTAGAACAAAAATGAGCATGGAAGCTCAAGCGCTGTGCTTTATGGCTGGTGCAGGATCTATCTTTGCAGGCGATAAATTACTTACAACGCCAAATCCTGAGTTCAATGAGGATAAGGAGATGTTTAAAATTCTGGGGTTACTGCCTAAAGAGGCATTTGCCGATGGCGAGAAACCAGTTACAGAGCCAGACGAAAAGTTGATTGCACGTAAAAAGCAAGAAGCGGAAAGAGCGCTGGAATTAGAATTGGCTCGTGAAAAAGTGCGTGAAGAAGGATTCGAACCTAGAAAAATAAAAACAGTTGGGTCCAATTAATGGATGCTAAGTTACTTGATAAACTAAAAGCAAGAAAACAAGAGGGAACGTTACGTTCCCTTTCTTGTTTGGATGGAATGATTGATTTTTATTCCAATGATTATTTGGGATTATCGAAACAAACACATTCATTAAACCATTCAATCGCAGGAAGTACCGGGAGTAGGTTGATCTCGGGTAATTCTGTTGAGGCTGAGCGATGTGAAACCTTCTTGGCAGACTATTTTGGTGTTGAATCGTCATTAGTCTTTAATTCAGGTTATGACGCGAACCTTGGTTTTTTTGGATCAGTTCCCCAAAAAGGAGATACAATCATTTATGATCAATTTATTCATGCTAGTGTGCGCGATGGAATTCGTTTGTCAAATGCTAAAGCATATTCATTTGAGCATAATTCTATAGAAGATCTTGAGAATAAAATTCAAAGGGCAGAGGGCACGGTTTATGTTGCAGTTGAAAGCTTGTATTCTATGGATGGTG
>CAISOQ010000220.1 GCA_903887095.1 uncultured Flavobacteriia bacterium | reverse complement strand
GCCCAATTCAACAATGACTTGAGTTGTTTCGAAATTGACATTTTCAAGCATTTTTGCAGCAAGGAATCGTGAGCTAGGTGTCATGGACCCTACCATTTTTTTCTCCTTGAGAAATTGCTTTAAAAATGAACGTTTACTTGGCATTAGTCTTCTCTGACGGCTAATTTACCGTTATTGATAACAGCAGCAACTTTCCCTTTGAGAACTTTACCAACAAAAGCACTGTTTAAAGTGTTTGTAATAATTTCTTGCTCTTCAAATTTCCAATCTTCAAAAGGGGAGAAAACCGTTAAATCTGCCTTTTGACCTATTTCAATGGGATGCTTTTCTATTTCCGCAATAGTTCTTGCACGATTGCTCATTGCATCTATTACTTTGTTCAAGTCGAATTCAGCGCAGTTGGATAAAGATGCAAAAGCTGTTTGTAAATTAATGCAACCAAAAGAAGCATGATCAAATTCAACATCTTTCTCTTCTTTGTCATGCGGCCTGTGATCAGAGACAATTGTGTCGATTGTACCATCTTTAATTCCTTCCCATAGTGCGATACGATCACTTTCTCTTCGCAGTGGGGGCATAACTTTGAAATTGGAATCAAAACCGAGTACATCTGTTTCATTGAAGATGAGATTCATCACATGTGTGTCAGCAGTAACGTTCAACCCCAGTTGTTTGGCTTTTTTAATCAGTACGACCGATTCAGCACAAGAAACTCCGGTCAAATGGATATTACCACCTGTGTATTCTAATAAACGTAAATTTCGTTCTAACTGGATGACTTCTGCTATAGTTGGATCTGCTTTTAAACCGGTTTTTGTTGAAGCCTCACCTTCGTTAACCATTCCTTTTCCAGCCAATGAATTGTCTCTTGAAAAAGCAATTATTTTGCCATTGAAATTTTTTGAATAAAGCAAAGCCCTATACATTATACCTGAGTTTACAGGTACGAGATCATCGGAATACATGCGCACCCCAGACTGATACATATCGTACATCTCAGCAAGATTTTCTCCAGCCAAACGTTCCGTGATTGCACCAATTGGGTGTATGCTCACAACATGATTTTCAGCACGACGCAAAAGATATTCTACCTGGGTTTTACCGTCGACTGGAGGCTGAGTGCCTGGTAATACGGCAACATGAGTGTATCCGCCAAAAGCCGCGGCATCAAGTCCGCTTTCTATTGTTTCCTTGTGTTCTTCTCCAGGATCACAAAAATGTGCTTTCAAATCCACCCAACCCTGAGAAACAAATAGGTTGTTTCCTGAAATAGTTTCTGCTTCATTTTCATTCAATTCAGCACCAATTTTCTCAATGATTCCATCTTGGACTAAAAGGTCAACAATCATGTCGTTATGACTAGAAGTCTGATCGATAACTTTCACTTTTTTGAGTAAAATTTTCATGTGTTGCAATTTATTTATTTCCAGAATTTAATTAAAGCCATTTCCGATAGCAAAAATACCAATGAAAGCGCAATGAATAGCTTCCAATATTCAAAAGGTTTTTCAATGTCAATTTTTGTGACACTTTGGCCTTCGTTTACTTCGTGTGAACTGATGTTTTTTATTCCTTGCTCTTCCATTTGGTTAAGGATTTCATCTTTTGTGTAACAATCAGTTGACGACTCTATACGGTCGTAATTTAAAGCTACTATTGCTTCTGTCTTTTCATCAATTAACTCATAACAGCCTGCAGGCAACATTTCAATGGCCTCTTCGCCATTCAATGCAATGTAACTAATTAACCCTTCCTTCTGAACTCTAGGGATGAAATCTACCTTCCCATTTTTCAAGTGCACAGGTGTTTCACTGCTTTGTTTCTTGTACAAAGGATAGTATGATTCTTTTCCTATGGTTAGCGAGATAGGAGCTTTTCGCTGACTCATTTCTGCTATTCTCAAAAGGACCGAAGGAAAAAGGGCATCACTTGTAAATGTTCCAAACTCGCTGTCTAGTGATCCTGAGAATAAAAATACATTCAAGGCACCATCAGACCTCATAAGCAAAGGTGAGCCACTTTGTAGTTTAATCAATTCAAAAAAAGCACTATTTCCGCTTGGTATTGGGCGATAATATTTTTTAATAGCTGGAAGATTCAAATTGTCTTTTTTCTTTTCGAACATGCCATAGAAGAATGGATCCTCGTAAATCAACTTGTCAATTCTTGATCCAGCAGAAGTCGGTGCATTGAGATTTGGCATCTTAATATCCGTGAGTAAATTATTCCAATCAGCTAATTTAGCTTTGGGTCCAGGAAACAATGCCAACGTGCCTCCCGACTGGGCAAATGATCTTAATTCGTCTATCGTTCCAGAAGGAATTTCATTCATTCCATTCACAACTACAAGATCAATATTCTTGAGCTCATCCAGACTGAATGCATTTTCTTCAATAGACTTTAAATTGTAATATTTCTCGAGAGAATAAACAGTAGTAACGGCTTGTGAAGCACCTTCTCCGTTAATCACTAATACACCAGTTTGATTATCGACAGTATAAGAAAAGTAAAAATCATCGTCCCAGAAAAGTTGTTTGTCATTGACTGATATTTTACCCTTTTTCATTCCAGAAGAACGTTCGGTGTAATTTATAACGGTGGTAGAAGTGCTTTTGGCTTGAAGATCCAGAAATACATCGCGTTTAACTCCGTCAATGTCACAATGAATTTCTGCATTTGTAATTTCTTGATCACTATTGTTCACGACACGAATATTCATTTCATTGTTTGATCCAACTTTACGAATTGGAGAGGTGAACCAAACAGAGTCGACACAAATATTTTCAAATTCCTGGGGTTTGAATAAAATCGGATAATAATAACTCAAATTATCCTGGGCTATTCCAACAAATTTTGAGGTTGATTTTTGAAAATCACTAAGTAAAATATGTTGTTTTGAACCAGTTCGTTGATTTGTTTCGCTTTCTTTCTCAATAAAATTCCTCTGCCACGCAATCACATCATCGATTTGGCGGGTGAGTGGGATAGGTGTTATTTTGTCTAATCTATCTAACGCTTCAGCTCTACTAATGAAATGTTGTTCTATTCCACTCATTTTATTGGTATGAAGCAATATCAAGGTGTTTAAAGATGCTTTTTCAATAATTTTTCTAGCTACTTCACGGGCTTCGGAAAGTAATTCACCTTCTGTGCCTTTTGCCGTCATGGAGAATGAATTGTCAATATAGATCGCTAATACCGGTTTTCCTGCAGTTGAATTAGTTGCAGAAACTGGTTTGTAAGGTTGTGCGAATGCAACTATCAATGCTGCTAATGCGAAAATCCTCGCGAGTAAAACCAATAAATGTTTCAGTTTTTGAGTGGATCTTGTTTGTTGATCAACGTGCTTTATAAACTGTAGACTCGAAAAATAAAGGGTTTTGTAT
>CAISOQ010000219.1 GCA_903887095.1 uncultured Flavobacteriia bacterium | reverse complement strand
CTTGCAAGTTGGTAAGAGATTAAAAATTGATAATTTGCAGAATCGCTTACTATTTCACTAAAGTGCAGTTCACCAGAGCATTTCGCAAATTCTATTAAGCCTTCTGGATCAGTTTGTTTTAAAGTAGTAATTGACCAATTTCCAGAAATCTTTTTGGCGCTTGCTTTTTCTTTATTACAAGCAATTAAAATAGTAGCGAAAGAAATACAAAAAAGAGCTTTTTTCATTTTTATAATACGGCTAAGCACATCATTTCAACACCTCGGATTAATGCATCATTGTCTATGTCAAAACGCGGATGATGCACTCCATACGTGATGCCTTTTGATTCATTGCGAACCCCAAGTCTGAAAAAGCAAACGGGTACTTTGTGTGAATAAAATGAAAAATCTTCAGAAGTGAGACGAATGGGAAGTTCTTCAACATTTCCTTCACCTAAAAATTCGATTGCTTTCATTCTTAATTTGGAAGTAATTTGCGGATCATTTTCCAGGTATGGATAGCCTTTGCTTATTTCGAGATCAACAGTTGCGCCATGCATCTCAGCAATCGATCGAATATGACTCTCAATCAAGGCAAGCGCCTGAGCTCTCCATGTTTCATTCATAGTACGAAATGTACCTTTCAATATCGCTTTCGAAGGAATAATATTTGTCGCACCCAATGCTTCAAAATGACCGAACGAAAGTACTGATGGAATTTTTGGATCACACTTTCTACTCACAATTTGTTGAAGTTCAAGTAGGATGGAAGAACCAATTATAATTGGGTCCACACACTCATTCGGTGTGGCGCCATGTCCTCCTTTACCATGGATCGTCAAATGAATTTCATCACATGATGCCATGTAGATACCTTCCTTGAATCCAACATTTCCAACTTGCATACTTGGGAACACATGAAGCGCATAAAGTTCTTTAACTTTCGGGTTTTCCAGCACCCCATCAGCAATCATGAAGGTTGCCCCACCCGGATTTTTTTCTTCTCCTGGTTGGAATATGCATTTTACAGCATATGGTAATTGGTCCTTTAGTTCATTTAGAATTAGTGCTGTTCCTAATAAAATAGAAGTGTGAACGTCGTGACCACAGGCATGCATTACACCATTGACCTCAGATTTATAGGGAACTTCATTTTCCTCTTGTATAGGTAAGGCATCTAAATCAGCACGCAATCCTATGCAAACATCATTTTTGTGATTCTCAGATTTGATCAACGCCACAACACCAGTTTTTCCTATCCCGATCTCATGCTGAATATTATGTTCAGTAAGAATGCTTGACACATACTTCATTGTGTTGTGTTCTTGATAGGATAATTCAGGATAACGATGCAAATGCTCGCGAAATGACCGAACTTTTTCAAAAATTGATTTGGCTTTATCTTTAATTAATTGTTGAAGTTGAAGATCCATGTGAAGTTTGTCTATTTCGAATCAAAAATAAAAGTAATCAAATCTGAATTATTGTACCAATAAATTGCAACCTCGGATATCTGCATTGTCGAAGCGGCCCATTATTTTAAGTTTTCCATGCTCTATTTTCCCTAAATCTTGCGTGGCGATAAAACTGCAACTATAAATATTTGCAAAGTCAATGACATTTATTCCTCCGGTTTTACCATTTTCCAAATAATAAAAAGGGTCATTCATGTCGCGAATTAATATATTCATCCAATTAGGCAGTTCGAATAGGCCATCCTCTTTACTGTAAGATTGTGACAATAATTCAGTCATTCCATATTCTGAACTAACAAAATCAACTTTTAGTCCATTTTTGATTTCACGTTGTAGTTCCTCTTTCGTCATTTCTTTTCTCCTTCCCTTCATTCCACCTGTTTCAATGATGAGTGCTTTCGATAAATCCAGGCCTAGAGCTGCAAGATCTAAAAGTGCATATGAAACACCAAAAATAACTACGTTTTTGCCAATTTCTAAAGCAGTTTTATATTTATGCATGAGGTCTTCAACCTCATTTAGTACAAATGTAGAAAGTGAGCAATTACTTTTTTTAATCAAGGAATCAACCATATATACGAGACTTGAGTTGCCTTGTTCTAGGTAGTTTGGAAGTAAAGCAAGTATGACTTGATCCTCTGGATCACCAATGAATTGCCTGTAAATTGTTTCAAAGGAACGATCATAAATCTCTCGATAGGCCACTGCATGTTTACTTCTTCCAGTATGTGTTGTCCCGCTGCTCTGAAATAATAAATCTTCTCTTTTATTTGAGCAACTTACCCGATGCGTTTTAAAAAATGAGATAGGAAGAAACGGAATTTCTGAAAGCCTTGATGGATTAATTCTACCTGTTTTTTTTGAAAATAAACGGTAAATTTCACAATGTTCGAATTGAAAACGAAACAATTCAAGCGCTAATTCTTCAAATTCAGATTTGGATGTTATTCCGAAAATCTTTTCCTCCAGAAGAAGATTTCTTTGCATATTAATGCTTCATTTCACCGATGGTATTCGGATCGTGTTTGTGTTTAAAAAGAACTGCAAAAAGCAAGGCAATAAATAAGGAATAAAGGGCAAAACTAATCCATATCTCTGGCCAATTTTTTAACTCAATTGCTCTATTAAAAATGCCATTGTGAATCTTCGTTCCATCCGTAAGTCGCTGAAAAACCTCACTTGATTTTGAAATTCCAAGGTGCTTTGTGAGTCCTGAAACACTTTTAAACTTAAGTGTATAGAAATATTGGATGATTGAAGCACTTGCGAAACTTCCTATCACTGCGCCAAATCCATTGGTCATCATCATGAAAAGCCCCTGCGCACTTGAACGCATTTGGGGTGCGGTTGATGTCTCAATGAATAAAGAGCCTGAGACATTGAAAAAGTCAAATGCCATTCCATATACAATGCATGAGGCAATAATCATCCAAAGACCTTCTGCTGGATCTCCATAGGCCAAAAGTCCAAATCGAAGTACCCATGCCGTCATGCTGATTAACATCACATATTTTATACCGAATCGTTTTAGAAAAAATGGAATTGCCAGAATAAAGAGTGTTTCAGAAATTTGTGAAATTGACATGATTACAGTAGAATACTTCACGATCAAGGAATTCTGGTATTTGCCATAGTTACCAAATTCACTGATATATCCGTCTCCATACATGTTGGTAAGCTGCAAAGAAGCACCAAGGAATAATGAGAACAAGAAAAACAAGAATATTTTGTAATTGCCAAATAATCGAAAGGCATCCAATCCAAAAGTTTGTATCCAGCCTTTTTTTTCACTTGCTGTTGGTGCACATTTTGGAAGCGAAAAAGCATAAAGACCTAATAATACTGCTGAAATCCCTGAGATTAGAAATTGGTTCGAGGAGGCCTTGTTGCCAGTGATGTTCACGAACCACATTGCAGCAATAAATCCAATTGTTCCCCAAACACGAATTGGAGGGAATGAACTTACTACGTCATAATTATTTGATTTTAAAACATTGTAGGCTACAGAATTGGACAATGCAATAGTCGGCATATAGCAGATCATAGCAAGAAAAATAACCCAAAAGAATGTGACAGGATCACTAACAGAAGGCAGGAGACATAAAATTAGACCACCAGCAATATGCAACAAACCAAAGATACGTTCAGCATTTATCCATTTGTCAGCAATGATTCCAACAAGGGTTGGCATAAAAAGTGAAGAAAGACCAAGTGTTGTGAAAACTGCCCCAAACTGAACACCATCCCACTTCATGGTTTCAAACCAATAATTATAGATTGTGATGAGCCATGATCCCCATATGAAGAACTGCATGAAATTCATGATGATCAATCTGTTCTTCAATGATCTTAGCATATTTTTAAAGTTTAATTGGCTCTGCGTTTATTGATTTCATCTCGTATTTTTGATGCAAGCTCATAGTCTTCGCTGTCAATTGCATCTCCGAGTTGACCTTCTAGTTCTGTTTCTGATAAGGTGTTTAATGCACCTTCTGGTTCTGTAGATTCATCCTCTTCGGTTGAAAAATCATCCTCTTTGACTTCGTTTTCATCCATCAAAATTCCTGCACTGGATAAAATATGCTCAAATGTAAATATCGGACAATTAAATCTTACACCAATCGCTATAGCGTCTGAAGTTCGTGCGTCTATCTCTGTCGTCAAACCATCAGATTCACAAACAAGTTTAGAATAAAAGATACCTTCAGCTAGATTGTAAATCACAACTTCCTTTATGTCAATAGAAAATGATTGGGCGAAATTTTTAAAAAGGTCGTGAGTCAAAGGCCGAGTAGG
>CAISOQ010000218.1 GCA_903887095.1 uncultured Flavobacteriia bacterium | reverse complement strand
CCATCCGTCATCATTGTATTGCAGAATGGACAACCCGTTGCAATGATTGAAGCATTTGAAGCAAGCGCATCCTCTGTGCGTTCAATGTTAATTTCTTTGTTTCCTTTTTCAGCTTCTTTGAACATTTGAGCACCTCCAGCACCACAGCATAAACCATTGGTTTTGCAGCGTTTCATCTCAACTAGTTCAGCATCAAGTTTTTCGATCAATTCACGTGGAGCCTCATAAACGTCATTTGCTCTTCCTAGATAACATGGATCGTGGAAAGTGATCTTTTTTCCTTTGTAAACTTTTCCGCCTTCTAGAACTAACTTACCTGTATTGATAAGGTCTTGAATTAACTGAGTGTGATGAACAACTTCGTAATTACCGCCTAATTCAGGATATTCATTTTTCAAGGTATTGAAGCAGTGAGGACAAGCTGTTACAATTCTTTTTACTTCATAGCCATTCAAGACCTGTATGTTCATCATGGCTTGCATTTGAAAAGTAAATTCATTACCTGCACGTTTAGCGGGGTCACCTGAACAACTTTCTTCTGTTCCCAATACTGCAAATTTCACATTGCAATGGTTAAGAATTTTCACAACTGCTTTAGTGATCTTTTTAGCTCGATCATCAAAACTTCCTGAACATCCAACCCAAAACAGCACATCTGGAGTTTCTCCTTGTGCCATCATTTCTGCCATTGTAGGTACTTTCAAACTCATGGTATTATTCTTCAAAAACTTGAATATTTACGCTTTTCTCAATTAGGTCTGTGAATTTACCTTCGTAGCGTGTTGCTCTAACGATATGATTATCAATCCAATGATAATTACCACCACGAGGTTTACCCATAAGTAAGCCATGGTAATTGAACCCATTATCTTTAAGCCATTCTTCTGTAACGATGCGGTGTTCTTCTAACCTTGAAGTGAAAAAAGTAATTACATGGCCTTCCTCAAACCATTTATTGACTGTTTCCAATGCATCGGGGTACAAGGCAGCTGTTGCCATTCTTTCAGGT
Source organism: uncultured Flavobacteriia bacterium (assembly GCA_903887095.1). Classification (GTDB taxonomy): domain Bacteria; phylum Bacteroidota; class Bacteroidia; order Flavobacteriales_D; family Crocinitomicaceae; genus M0103. The sequence continues at coordinate 798 of CAISOQ010000218.1, read as the reverse complement.
TCTTCATTTGGAATATCATCACAAACAGTACCATCAATGTCAATGAGATAGTTTTTCACATGCTCAGGTAAAATTGGTGAAAGATGTTTTCCGTTTTCAACCAACTCTATCAATTCCACTTCTGACTTCTTATTCTTCATTTGCCCAATTTAAACGATCATTTGGAGAGAACTGCCAAGGAGCACCATTGTTCTCAATATTTGTCAACATACCAGTTAGTTCCGTTGGCATTTTTGATTCTTCCATCACTAAATATCTTCTGAGATCAACTATTATGGAAAGTGGATCAATATTTACAGGGCATTCTTGTACGCAAGCATTACATGAAGTACATGCCCAAATCTCTTCTTCAGAAATATAGTCACCTAATAAACTCTTACCATCTGAATAGTCTTTTCCGTGCTTTTTGATGTTTTTACCTACCTCAGTCAAACGGTCACGCGTATCCATCATTATTTTTCTGGGAGACAAAAGTTTCCCTGTGACATTTGCAGGACATGAAGATGTACATCTTCCACATTCTGTGCAGGAATAAGCATCCATCAAATTCTTCCATGTAAGGTCTGCAACATCTTTTGCTCCGAAACGCTGTGGTTCACCTACTGGTTCTGCTGGAGTAGCATAAGGATCAGCATTTGGATCGAGCATTAATTTCACTTCGGCCGTCACTGATTCCATATTTGTGAACTTCCCTTTGTTATTCAAATTTGAATAATAGGTATTTGGAAAAGCAAAGAGAATGTGTAAATGCTTGGAATACGGAAGGTAATTTAAAAACGCAAAAACCATTAATATATG
>CAISOQ010000217.1 GCA_903887095.1 uncultured Flavobacteriia bacterium | reverse complement strand
TCATCGGTATGTTTGCATTTGTGATTGTAGATCAATCGACAAGAAAAGTTTTTGCAGCAAGAGACCGAGCGGGAGTAAAACCACTTGTTTTTTATAAAAAGAAAGATCTTTTACTTTTTGGGTCAGAATTGAAAACGTTTCACCAACATCCCCGATTCGAAAAGGAACTCGATTCTTCAGCTATTGCTTTGTTCTTGCAGTATGGAAATGTTCCTGCACCACATTGTATTTTTAAGGATTGTTTCAAATTATTACCTGGACATTACCTGACTTACGATCTCGCCAATCAGCAGTTGGAAATCCAAAAATATTGGGACGTTTACGACGCCTACAATCTGCCAAAACTTGAATTAAGTTTCGAAGAAGCCAAAAAGGAAACAACAACTATTTTGCAAAAAGCATTCGATTACCGCATGGTAGCGGATGTGCCAGTAGGTGTTTTTCTGAGTGGAGGCTACGACAGTGTTTCCGTTACAGCTTTGCTTCAAAAAGATCGGACTGAAAAATTAAAAACGTTCACCATCGCTGTTCCAGATATCGGTCTGAATGAAGCACCCTATGCTGCAGATGTTGCAAAACATTTAGGAACAGATCATACAGAGATTAATTGCACACAGCAAGAAGCCATTGAATTAATTCCCCAATTGCCTCATTTCTACGATGAACCATTTGGCGACAGCAGTGCCATTCCAACGTCATTGGTAAGTTTAATGGCCCGAAAACATGTCACTGTCGCACTGAGTGCTGATGGTGGCGATGAACTTTTTGCAGGATACAATCGCTATGATTACCTCATGCGGCATGGATCTAAAATCGCTAATATGCCAAAACTGGCAAGGAAGGCGATTGCACAGACAATGGAGTTGTTACCCGCTGACAAAATTCCAGTTCTCAAAAACAAATACAACTTTCACAATCGCTATGAAAAGCTGAAAGGTATTCTGCGTGATCCATCGCCTGAAAAAATAATGCAAAGCTTGAGTCAGCAATACGATTTGGCTCAATTGAAAACTGTTTTAAAGGCACCTTTCAAGGAACTCGAAACGGCTTACCAATCGACTGCGCTGAGAAAAGAATTCTATACACCTCTTTCCTACATGATGGCGATTGATTACACTACCTATATGGTGGATGATATACTCCAAAAAGTAGACCGAGCAACAATGACGGCGAGCTTGGAAGGCCGTGAACCATTCATGGATCAGCACATCATCGAATGGTCAGCACAATTGCCTGACAACTTCAAATACCATAATGGCATAAAGAAATACATCCTGAAGGAAATAGTGCATGATTATGTACCAAAATCGCTCATGGATCGACCTAAAATGGGATTTGCCATTCCGATTGCTGATTGGCTTCGAAATGATTTGAGAGATTTATTGGAAAGCTATCTTTCAGAAGACAGAATTCGAAAAGAAGGACTTCTGAACTGGGATTATGTTGCTGAGTTAAAAACGAAATTTATACAAGGACGAAAAGAATATGATCTCAAAATCTGGTACCTTCTCATGTTTGAAATGTGGATGGAAAAGTGGGGAACAACATAAGAATTAATTGATTCAATTTTGAATATTCTATACATCTCTTACGACGGCATGACT
>CAISOQ010000216.1 GCA_903887095.1 uncultured Flavobacteriia bacterium | reverse complement strand
GAGATAATTTCTTTAGATGAAATAGACTTAAAAATAGTAGCAATCTGAGAGGAGAATTCAAAAAAAGGCACAAAGGAACTTGCACAGGAGGTTGGGTTGACGGTAACACCAACTTTTGAGCGGATTCGTCGACTGGAGAGAAGGGGCGTCATCAAAGGATATGTCGCAAAAATTGATCAGGCTAAAATTGGTAGAAATTTGTTGGTTTTTTGCCAGGTTTCGTTGAAAACACACACTACTGAATTATTGGAAAATTTTGAGAAACAGGTGGTAGAATTAAAAGAAGTTGAAGCTTGTTTTCACATAGCAGGAAACTACGATTACCTCTTGCAGGCTCGGATTCACGACATGCAGGAATACCAATTCTTTCTTAAGTCAAAGCTGGCAGCGATTCCAAATATTGCGAACGTTCAGAGTTCATTTGTGATGACAACCTTAAAAATAAGTTAATACCGTGTCATTAAAAAAGCCCTATATTCGCAGCACATTTAAAAATTTAATCAAATGAAAAAGAACATTTTATTTATTGCTTTAGGTTTGATCATCGGGTCAGTTACTTTAACAGGATGTAAAAAAGGAGAGAATGATCCATTTCTTTCATTGAAAAGCCGTGATGCGCGTATTACTGCTAATTGGAAATTGGTGAAAGTGGAATCTTCAGATGTATCTACTGATCCTTCTGGAACGGGTACTTACACAGATACTTATGACGGTACGACAATGAATTCTGCTTACAATGGCACTACTTATTCAACGTATTCTTATTCTTTGTCTGTCGAAATTTTAAAAGATGGAACTTACACAAGTACTGAAGTTGCTGATGGTGACACTGAAACAATCACTGGTCGTTGGACTTGGATGAGTGCTGCGAAGAACAAGACAATGATTTATTTGGATGACCTAGGTGAGTTTGAAGTGAACGGCTTGAAGTCGAAAGAGTTGATTTTGAAAGTTTATTCTAAAGATGTATCGGTTAATGGTGGTGAAACTTTCACTGACGAAAGCACAGCTACTTGGACGTTTGAAAAACAAAAATAAGAATTTGATATTCTCAATTGGAAGAGGGGACAACTGTCTCCTCTTTTTTTTGCCAAAATTATTGGATTTTTTCAATGATACTTTTATTGTCTACAACCCATAAGAGTAAACTATTGTTTCGTGCATCCAAATTCAATTTTTTACAAATTCGCGAACGATAATTCTCCACCGATTTTGCAGATACAAAAAGTAGGTCTGCTATTTCTTTACTGGAAAGTTTTTGACTAACAAGCTTCAGTGTTTTGAGTTCAGTTCTTGTTAATGTTTGAAGCAATTCAGCAATCTGAGTTTTGGTTAGATCATCACTATCAACTTGTGGCTGACTTTCCCGTATGCTTTTCGCGATGTATGATCGACCATCTAAAATCGTTTGAATGCAATCAACCATTTCTTCTGATGTATTGTCTTTCACTAAGTAGCCATGTGCCCCATTGTAAAAGGCTAATTTCAACATTTCAGCATCCTTGTACATGGTAAGTATGATAATTTTCGATGGACATTTTTGCTGAATCAGTTCGTCACAGACCACCAAGCCATTTTTTTCTGGCATATCTATATCTAATACAACCACATCAGGAGGATTGACCAAGCATTCTTCAAGAACAGCACTGCCATTGTCAAATTCTTTTATTTCAATTCCTTGAAAAGATGTTTCGAGCAAGAATTTTAAGCCACTCCTAAAAATTGGATGATCATCTGCAATGACTACTTTCATACGAAGGTTATTTTTGGCAATTGAAATATAATTTTGTACCCCTTTTTCGGAGTGTTTTGAACTGACATTTTTGCTTGCATTTTATCTGCTCGCTCTTTGATAGTTAGCAACCCAATTCCTTCTGTTTTTGTCTCCTGTTTTCCTATTCCCTTGCCATTGTCCTGGTAAATTAAATCTAAATTAGATCCATTGTCAAGGATGGAAATTTTTAAAGCTGTAGCATGAGCATGTTTCATTGTGTTGTTAATGCATTCCTGCATAATTCTATAAATATGCGTTTGATTATCAACTGAAATTGAAGATAGATCTGCTTCAATTTCAAGAGAGCAAACTAAGCCGGAGCTATTTTGAGTGTTTTCAACCAATGAGGACAAAGATCGTTCAAGCCCCAACTTTGTGATAAAAGAGGGATGCAGAAAGTGGGAAATACGTCTTGTATGCTCGATGACTGAACCAATTTCATCCTCTAAACCATCCAAATTTGTTGTTTTTCCGGAGTTAAATAAATTCATGCGTGATTTTATCATTGATAACGATTGTCCAAGATCATCATGTAAGTCTTTGGATATGCGGGATCGCTCATCATCTATGTTTAGGATCAAATCCTGGGTGAACTTCTTTTGTTGTTTGCGATTAGTAATGCTTTGGCGGAAATAGATGCCGCCAATTGTAAGTAGCGAGATTAAAAAAGAAATGAAAATTACTGATTGAATTTTAGTACTGTCCAATTCTGATTGCTTCAATAATAAGTTGTTTTTATTTTTTTCGTCCTTCAATTCATTCTCTACTTTTTCTTTTCCAT
>CAISOQ010000215.1 GCA_903887095.1 uncultured Flavobacteriia bacterium | reverse complement strand
GGTCCATACTTCTGCGATAACAGTTGCTGTATTGCCGGAAGCAGAGGAAGTTGATTTTGACCTTGACATGAATGATGTTCGTAAAGACACCTTTAGGGCATCTGGAGCTGGTGGACAGCACATTAACAAAACAGAATCAGCCATCCGATTGACACACATTCCAACAGGAGTTGTTGTAGAATGTCAGGATGGCCGTTCACAGCACAAAAACCTCGAGAAAGCGATCTCTGTATTGCGTTCAAGATTGTACCAAGCAGAATTAGACCGTGTTCACAATGAACGCGCAGCACAGCGAAAAACACTTGTTTCAACAGGTGACCGATCGGCAAAGATTAGAACCTACAATTACCCGCAAGGTCGGATCACTGATCACCGCATCAATAAAACAATGTACAACCTCAGCGCTTTTATGAATGGGGATGTAAAAGAAATGATTGATGCATTGAAAATGGCTGAAAACGCTGAAAAACTTAAAGGACAAGAAGTTACAGGATGACAAGGCAAGAACTCATCGAACAAATTCGATTAAAAGAATCATTTTTATGTGTAGGATTGGATACTGACCTTTCCAAGATTCCTGCTCATCTATTAGAAACTGAAGATCCTATTTTTGAGTTCAATAAAGCCATCATCGACGCCACAAAAGATTTTGCAGTTGCTTATAAACCGAACATTGCATTTTACGAGTGTTATGGCCCGAAAGGTTGGGAATCATTGCAAAAAACAATAGACTATATCCCAAAAAACATCTTCACTATCGCAGATGCAAAACGTGGCGACATCGGAAATACTTCTACTTATTACGCAAAAACATTTTTCGATTATTTGAAGTGTGATTCCGTAACCGTCGCACCTTACATGGGAGAAGACAGTGTTACGCCTTTCCTAGAATTTGAAAATAAATGGGTCATCTTGTTAGCGTTAACGTCAAATAAAGGCGCGCTTGATTTTCAAATGACGCAAGACAACAAAGGAGAGGAATTATTCAAAAAAGTGCTGCGAAAATCTTCAGAATGGGGCACAGCTGATAATTTAATGTTTGTGGTTGGAGCAACCAGAGCAGAAGGGATTGGTGAAGTGCGTCGATTGGTGCCGAATCATTTTTTCTTGGTACCCGGCGTTGGAGCTCAGGGTGGTTCACTGGAAGATGTTGCAGAATACGGATGGAACGAAGATTGTGGTCTGCTTGTTAACTCTTCAAGAGGAATTATTTATGCTTCGCAAGGAACTGATTTTGCAAATGCAGCAAGAATTGAAGCAGAAAAATTGCAAAAAGAAATGTCAATCATCTTGAAAAACAAAGTGTTCATTCGTTGATTTTACTGCCGTTTTCAACATTCATCCACTCATAACTAACCATTCTCTTTCTAAGATCTATTCTGCTCTTTCGTAGTTTTAGTGTTGTTTTTTAACTGCATTATGAACGGAATCAAACTATTTCAAAGAATAATGATCACATTGCTAATCGTTGTAAATGTGACAGTATTAATGCTAAACTATAGTATTTCGAAAGGAGAAATACTTCTTTTCCACCTGTCATGGATATTGCTTTACACCCTCATTCGGTCTTCTGTTCTCTACGTCCGTTCACATGGATTCAACGAGCAGATTGAAAAACAAATGCAATAATCGCCAAAAGATTACTTCTTCCTATGAAACATTTTATTGTTGCAGGATTTGTCCTGCTTGCTCATTTTTGTTCGTCTCAGGAATTACTTACTCCTGAATTACTTTGGAAAATGAATAGAATTTCGGGTGGAACTGTATCTCCTGATGGTCAATTCCTGCTTTACAGCCAACGCAGTTATGACCTCGAAGCAAATAAAGGAAATACAGATCTGTTCGTGCTCGATCTTAAAAGAAACAAAACACAGCAGATTACGGCCACGCCATTCACTGAAATGGAAGCCCAATGGGGCATCAACAACACAATCTGGTTCATGTCTGCAGAGAATGAAGGATTGCAAATCTGGAAAATGAATGCAGATGGCAAAGAAAAAAAGCAATGCTCGCATTTCAAAGATTTAGAACTTGAAGGATTCAAAGTTGCACCAGATGAAAAATCAATTGTTGCCATTGAAGCAATCAAGGTAAAACAAACCATTTCAGATAAATACCCTGATTTGACGAAAGCCAATGCCCGCATCGAAGACAACTTAATGTATCGTCATTGGGACCATTTCGATGACTTCATGCGCCGACATTTGTTTCTCCACAAAATTGTAATTGCTTCAGAAGGAGAAGCAATTGCTTTATCGGGGACCGATCTTTTGACGGGCGAACCTTACGATGGAATTCTTCCTCCAATGGGAGGATCCGAGCAATTTTGTTACAGCAATGACAGCAAAAAAATCATTTATACTTCCAAAAAACTGCAGGGCAAAGATTTTGCTTTAAGCACCAACAGCGAATTATACGAATATGATATTCTGTCTGGCACTACAAAGAATTTGACGCTGGGAAACAAGGGTTACGATATGAATCCATCCTTTTCATCCAAAGGAATATTGGCTTGGCAAAGCATGCCGCGTGATGGTTTTGAGTCAGACAAAAATCAATTGAAAATAATGGCAACAGATGGTAAGATTGTCGACTTGACAAAAGAGCTTGACATAACGGTCGGAAGTTTTTGCTGGCATCCAAATGGTGATTTAATCTATTTCATTGCACCAAAAAATGGCACTGAACAGCTATTTGAACTAAACGTTACTTCAGGAAAAACGCGTCAATTAACAAGCGGGCAATTTGATTTTGTAAGTCTATCAGTTTTTGGTGAAACAATTTATGCAGGTCGCCAATCGATGGTTGAACCGACAGAAATTTTTTCCTACACTATCAAAAAGAACAAGTTAGCTCAATTGACAAATGCCAATACTGAGTTGATTAAAACGCTAAAAATGCCAAAAGCAGAAGAGCGATGGATTGAAACAACAGACGGAAAAAAAATGCTCGTTTGGATGGTCTATCCACCCGACTTTGACCCAGCTAAAAAATACCCAGCATTGCTTTATTGCCAAGGAGGACCGCAAAGTCAGGTTAGCCAGTTTTTTTCTTATCGCTGGAATCTAGCACTGATGGCTTCCAAAGGTTATATTGTTGTTGCGCCTAACCGCCGGGGACTTCCAGGTTTTGGTCAAGAATGGAACGACGCCATCTCAAAAGATTGGGGAGGTCAAGCCATGAAAGATTATTTAACTGCAATCGACAATGCGGCGCAAGAACCATACGTTGATGAAACGAGATTGGGGGCAGTTGGCGCATCCTATGGCGGTTATTCGGTATATATGTTAGCTGGCATTCACGAGAATCGCTTCAAAACATTTGTTGCACACTGCGGATTATTCAACCTAGAAAGTTGGTATGGCACGACCGAAGAATTATTTTTTGCCAATTGGGATCAAGGTGGACCATACTGGCTTGATGTCAACAAGGAAAATTACAAGAAAAACAGTCCACACAATTATGTGGCAAATTGGAATACACCGATTTTGGTTATTCATGGCGGAATGGACTTTCGCGTCCCTGAAAGCGAAGGAATGCAAGCCTTTCAAGCAGCTCAACTGAAAGGAATCAGAAGTAAATATTTGTATTTTCCTACGGAAGGTCACTGGGTTCAAAGTCCACAAAATAGTATTGTCTGGCAAAGGGAATTTTTCGAATGGTTGGCCACTGATCTCAAACCGTAAAATTTGAGATTTGGCTTTAAATCATTACTTTTAACCTCATTTTTTTAGAAGAACACTAACCGCATGTGGAATAGAATTGCAAATTTCATCCTGAAGAATCGTTTTTTTGTATTGGGCCTCATTACATTAGTTACGGTTTACATGGGCTACTATGCGGCGACAGGTCTTCGTATGGAGAACAAATACGGCATCGTTTTACCGAAAGATTCTCCCACAACTCAAAACTACAACCTCTTCAAAGAAAGATTTGGTGAAGACGGCAGCACATTCGTAATAGCACTTCAAACCGATTCACTTTTCACGAAAGAGAATTTATTAAAATGGAAAACGCTCGGCGATTCTATTCTTCAATTGGATGGGGTTGAATCCGTTATTTCCGAAGCCACTTTGTTCAATATCAAAAACAATAAAACCGAAAATAAATTTGAAATTGAGCGCATCTTCTCTGATATTACTTATCAAGAAAAGCCTATTGAGCAAATCAAGAATGAAATAAAACGCAACCCACTTTACAATAAAGTTTTATACAACGATTCCACGCATGTTACATTGATGATGGTTGCCATGGATGAAAGGTACTTAACAGACTTAAAGAAATCTGGGGTCATCTTCGATATCCAAAAACTTGCAGAGCATTTCTGCGGGGAAATGGGTGAAGTACACTATGCCGGCCTACCCTATTTGCGCGTAATACTGGCAAAAAGAATCAATTCGGAAATGTACACTTTTGTTGCAATTTCCATGTTGGTCAGTTCTTTGTTAATGTATTTCTTTTTCCGATCAGTAAGAGCAGTACTAATATGTATGACCGTTGTCGGGGTTTCTGTAATTCAAGCCATGGGTTCAATTGCAATTATGGGTTACAGTATCTCTATAATGATGGCTTTAATTCCGCCATTAATGATTGTGATTGGCATTCCAAACTGCATCTATCTTTACAACAAATACCACCAAGAACTTGCTCAGCATGGTAACAAAATGAAAGCGTTGAACCGCGTTGTGAGTAAGACCGGAATTGCAATGTTCCTTACAAACGTTACCACCGCTTTAGGATTTGTGACATTCTTGTTTACTAACTCCGAGAAGTTTTATGAATTCGGAATGATTTCCACGATAAATATCATGCTTTGTTATGTCGTATCGTTATGTCTTGTTCCTATTCTAGCCTCATTTGTTCGAAACACCCCAGAGAGACATTTGAAGCACCTCGACCGAAAAATGGCTGTTGGTTTCATGAACAAACTAGTATACATCACAGCTTTTAAAAGAACGTGGGTGTATATTATAACAGTTATCATCACCGTAATCAGTGCCATAGGAATGTTTAAAATGACTGTAACCGGTAACATTACAGGTGACCTTCCGAAAAAAGACCCTATCCTAAAGGACATTCATTTCATGGAAAAGAATTTCGGCGGGGCCATTCCTTTCGAGGTGATGATTGACTACAAAGAGAAGGGCCGTCTTTTTGGAAAAAATACTTTAAACAAATTGGAAGAGGCTCAAACCATGATGGCCCAGGACACCATGTTCTCGAAAACCATTTCCATTGTGGATTTCATTAAGGTGGTGAACATGGCATATTACGACAACAATCCTGCCCGTTATACAATCATCGCTAAACGTGATAAACTTCGTCTTGCTAAATACCTCGACAATTTTAGCATGACAAACAACAACTCATCTTTCTCAATCAAGGACCTTGTAGATACCTCTAATTTTATTTTAAGAATTCGCACACAAATGCGAGATGTAGGTTCATACGAGGTGTCTGATCAAGTTCAGAAAGTAAAGCATCGCATTGATAGCATTATGAATCCGGATAGAAAAGACATTGAGCGTTTGTACAAAAAAGTTGATGCCGGTAAAAAAGAGTATGTTGATTCATTAATATACAATTATCCGAATATTTACAACTCCCTCACCTCTGTTATATCGAATAAAAACGAAGACTTGCAGTACAAGTTTGACACAGATTCTGAGTTGATCAAAAAGTATTACTCCAAACCGCAATTCAAGCAGCAACTTCGAAGTGCTATCAACAATGAATACTACGATGTAGTGTTGACAGGGACTTCTGTTGTAGCATCGGAAGGGACGCAGTATTTGGTGACCAACTTACTGTCAAGTATTGTTTTTGCTGTGATTTCAATTGCTGCTCTAATGAGCTTGCTATTCTCCTCAATTCGAATGGTGATTGTTTCCATGATTCCAAACCTTATTCCAATGATTGTGACTGCCGGAATCATGGGATGGTTCAATATTCCTTTAAAACCATCCACTTTACTTATTTTCTCTATCGCTCTTGGTATAACAGTTGATAACACCATTCACTTTCTTGCAAAATACAGGCAAGAACTCAAGCTGAAAAGATGGGATTTGAAAGATTGTGTTGCCATTTCAATTCAAGAAACCGGATTAAGTATCATTTACACCTCCGTTATCTTGTTCTTTGGATTTATAGTGTTTATTTTCTCAGATTTTGGAGGAACACAAGCTCTCGGTTATCTTTCAGCTATCACCTATTTTGTAGCGCTCTTCACGAATTTGGTGTTATTACCATGTCTTTTATTATCATTGGAACGCAGAATTACGACGAAATCATTTGAAGAACCCTTATTTGAACTATACGATGAAGAACTCGACTTTGATCTGTTCCAACTTGAAGTTCAAACGGACCAACAAACTCCTAAAAAAGACTGATACATGAAAGGAATTATTCTTGCAGGTGGTTCCGGAACCAGATTGCATCCATTAACACTGGCAGTATCTAAGCAACTTATGCCGATCTATGACAAGCCGATGATTTATTATCCGCTTTCAATTTTGATGAGTGCTGGCATCCGCGAAATTCTAATAATTTCCACACCACATGATCTTCCTCATTTTGAAAAATTACTTGGATCTGGAGAATCACTCGGCTGTAAATTTTCTTATGCTGTTCAGGAAGTACCGAATGGTCTTGCTCAAGCTTTTGTCATAGGTGAAAAATTCATCGGAAATGATAAAGTTGCATTAATCTTGGGAGATAACATCTTCTATGGTGTTGGTATGGATAGCTTATTGAAGGAAAACAATGATCCAAAAGGCGGTGTGGTTTATGCGTATCATGTGAGTGACCCTGAGCGATATGGCGTGGTGGAATTCGATGAACAAATGAATGCTGTTTCGATTGAAGAAAAACCAAAGCACCCTAAATCAAATTTTGCTGTTCCTGGACTTTACTTCTACGATAATTCAGTGGTTGAAATTGCCAAAAATCTTGAGCCTTCTGCACGAGGAGAATACGAAATTACAGATGTGAATGCTGAATACCTCAAAAGAGGAGAATTGAAAGTTGCCGTTCTTGATCGTGGGACCGCGTGGCTAGATACAGGAACATTTACTTCACTTATGCAAGCCGGACAATTTGTGCAAGTCATCGAGGAAAGACAGGGACTAAAGATTGGCTGTATTGAAGAAGTTGCATACAGAAATGGATTTATTTCAGCTCAACAACTCAAACAAATTGCAGAACCGCTTCTTAAAAGTGGGTATGGGTCATACTTAATGAATATAATTAAAAACTAATGAAAAAACTGGAGGAGCTAACACATTTGTTATCGAATGAACTTTCATTCATTGACTTACCTGCTTCGCCATCCAACTTATACGATCCACTGCGTTATTTTTTGACACTTGGCGGAAAGCGCATAAGACCCATTTTGACTCTTCTTGGCGCTGAACTTTTTAACGCAAAAGCTGATAAAGCAATTCCAGCAGCGCTTGCTGTTGAAGTATTTCACAATTTCACACTTATTCATGATGACATCATGGACGAGGCTCCGCTGCGAAGAAATAAAGCGACAGTTCACCATAAATGGAATCAGAATATCGCAATTTTGTCCGGAGATGTTCTTTTTGTAAAAGCCTACCAACTTATCGCAAAACAGGATCCAAAACACCTTCCTGATTTAATTCAGTTATTCAATAAAACGGCTATTGAAGTGTGCGAAGGTCAACAAATGGACATGGATTTTGAATCTAGAGAGGATGTTTCTATTGCTGAGTACATTGAAATGATTCGCTTGAAAACGTCTGTTCTGCTGGGCTGCGCTTTAGAATTGGGAGCTATTGTTGCCAATGCCTCAGAAAATGACAGAAAACATTTGTATGATTTTGGTCAACATATTGGCATCGCTTTTCAAATTCAAGACGATATCCTTGACCTCTATGCTGATCCTGAAAAATTTGGGAAACAAGTAGGTGGAGATGTCATTGCAAATAAAAAAACCTTACTCAACATCAAAGGCTTTTCGTTGGCGAATGAGGAACAAAAAACAGAGTTAAAAAACCTTTACAATTCTTCCGATTTCAATCATAAAGTTGCTCGCACACGAGAATTATACATCTTGGTTGGTGCGCGAACATCTTGTGAAGAAGAAATGCAAAAACATTACTCCCAAGCAATGAAAGCGCTTGCTGAAATAAGTGTTGACGAGGGTAGAAAATCTGATCTCATACAATTAGCAGATTCTCTGATGGTCCGCATTTCTTAATCAGAAAAAATTAATCTTAACGCAAGTTTTTTAACTTCAAATCATCTAACCATATTCACATTGGATGATTTCGAAGAAATAGAGGGATTAAGGCAAGGAAATGAGCGCTCGTTTCACAAGCTTTTGGATATCTACTCTGAAAACATTTACAACCTCTGCTTAAGTATCCTTCAAAATCAAGAAGATGCGGAAGATACCACACAAGAAGTGTTTTCAACAGTTTTTTTATCGATTAAAGAATTCAAAGGTGAATCAAAATTAAGCACATGGATGTATCGAATAACGGTAAACAAATGCCAAGAGCACATTCGAAAAAAGAATAGAAAGAAACGATTTGGATTCCTAACATCTATTGAGAATTCAGAAAACGCTCAATTAAGTCCTTCGTTCTTGCATCCTGGCGTTGAACTTGAGAATAAAGAACGGGCAAGTATTTTATTTTCTGCAATCGACCGTTTACCCGAAAATCAAAAAATTGCATTTACACTTCATAAAATTGAAGGCATTGCTTATGAAGATGTCGCAATAGCCATGGACCTCTCCCTTTCTTCAGTTGAGTCACTTATGTTTAGGGCTAAACAGAATTTAAAAAAGTCACTCGGGGATTATTATGAAAAAAATGAACGTTAAGCGCAAGAAATTAAAAAATCAATCATCTAAAGGAATATGGAAACAAAACAAGATCAATGGATCAATGAAACGATGAAAAGTATGGACTCCAAAAAGGCAGTCGGTATTTCTGATCGCTTGAGACAGCGACTCGAATTAATTCCAAATGAAGTCAGCGTTTACAATGTTGTCATTCCAATGCGTTCTGTTTACCTTGCGGCAGCTAGTTTTGCTTTACTGATAACCATCAATTTGTTGGCAATTAAAAACAATACCCAACAGCATAAAGCGGAAACCAATCTTGAAACTGAATATTTTTCTTATTTAAATCAGTTATGAAAACACTTCGTTTTTACAAATGGGCAGCTGCTGCATTGTTAATTCTAAATATTATTACGCTATTTTTTTTGTGGTCGGGAGCTAAACATCATGGTCCACCGGGAAGAAATGATTTGGTAGACCTTTTAAGTCTGGAAGGAGAAAAAAAGACAAAAATTCTAGCATTGCAGGATGTGCATTTTAAGGAAAAGGACAAGCTAATAGATAAGAGCAGTCATCTTCATGAAGAACTTTTTGCTTATTTCAACGATCCCAAAAAAGATGCTGTAGATGTCTCAACAAAGATTAATCAAATTGTAGAAAATCAAAGAGAAATTGAACAAATGACTTTCGATTACTTCAAAAAAGTAAGTTCTTATTGCTCACCTGTACAAAAAGCCAAACTTCAAGGATTAATACACAAAGTACTTCGTCCACCAGGTGGCAGACCTCCGAAAAAAGATTGATCCTTGAGAAATGTAGTTCTTATCATCGCTTTTTATTGCACGTTTACCACTTTTGCGCAGTCCAGTGTAAAGATGGTGCCCATGTTTGATGGAAAACCGATTCAATTAAACCAAACCTACGTTACAAAGGATTCTTCAAAATACACATTTTCAACACTCCGTTTTTATGTAAGTAATTTTCGAATTCATAATTTAAATGGAAGAATAATAGAGAAGCCAAACGTCTATCTCTTTGATTTAGAAGACACTTCGAGCTTTGAATTATTTAACCTTGATGAAGAAATAATGAGCTTGGACTTTCTATTTGGCACGGATAGTTTAACAAATGTTTCTGGTATTCTTGACGGACCTTTAGACCCAATTCATGGCATGTATTGGACCTGGAACAGTGGTTACATCAACTTTAAACTTGAGGGAAAAAGCAATCGATCTTCTGCCCCGGACAAGGCCTTTGAATATCACATTGGTGGTTATCTATCACCCTACAGTACTTCACGAAAAATTGAACTTAGAGATATACAAAAAAGCAACAAAATTGTGATAGAATTGCATGTGGATAGATGGCTAAATTCCATTCCGATGGAACAATCCGCTTCGGTAATGATTCCTGGAAAGGCAGCTGTCCAACTTTCAGATGAACTAGTCAAATATTTTGAAATAGGCCATGTCAAATAGGATCTTTCTTTTCGTTCTATCCATTATCACACTCATTATCTGGTCATTCAGACAAACTAACGAACCAACTATTCTTGTTTTTGAAGTGCCAAAAAAATGGCCTAAGCCGCACTATGATTTTTCTAAAAATCCCATTACCCAAGAAGGATTTGAGTTAGGTAGAAAACTTTTTTACGATCCTATTCTTTCGCGCGACAGCACCATTTCATGTGCGTCGTGTCATCTTCAGTACACTGGTTTTACGCATGTTGACCACAATGTAAGTCATGGTATTGAGGGTAGAAAAGGAATCCGAAATTCACCTGTTCTAATCAACCTTGCCTGGAATAAATCCTTTCATTGGGACGGAGGTGTCAATCACATTGAAGTACAGGGTTTGAATCCAATTCAGCATCCCGCCGAAATGGACAATACACTTGAAGGGGTAATCAAAAGACTGCAAAAATCAAATGTATACCCTCAACTTTTCGAAAAAGCCTTTGGTAACAAGGAAATTACCACAGCAAAAATCATGAAGGCACTTACACAATTTAATCTTTCCCTGGTTTCATCCAATTCTAAATACGATCAAGTTATGCGGAAGGAAAAAGGCGTCACTTTTTCAGCGCAAGAAAAGAACGGATTATCACTTTTTCGAAAGAATTGCACAACGTGCCATACGGAACCGTTGTTCACAAACACCTTCT
>CAISOQ010000214.1 GCA_903887095.1 uncultured Flavobacteriia bacterium | reverse complement strand
GTAACGAAGGCAATACCTTATGTAAACAAACCTGAAAACGTAACACCTGGTATGCCTACATGGTATGCTTCTACTTACTATGATGGTGTTTCTTACGCGAGTATCCTTGTAAAAACACGTGAAGGTAGACCAATTTACATCAAAGGAAATAAAGAATTTGGTATCACAGGTGGTGGGTCAAATCCGCAAATTATTGCATCTGTATTAGGATTGTACGATTCTGCTCGATTGCAAAACCCAGTTGCAGGTGGTGCTGATACTTCATGGTCGAAATTAGATACTGCTGTAAAAGCAGGATTGAAATCAGCAAATAAAATAACAATCGTTTCTAATACGATCATAAGTCCTTCATTCAAAGCTGCAGTTGATGAACTAGCAACTTCAGTTGGAGCGACACCAGAAAATGGTAAATTAGAACATATTCAATATGATGCAGTTTCTTACGCTGCAATGCGTTTGGCTAACAAAGATAATTTTGGAGAAGAATTGATCCCTTCTTATGATTTCTCGAAGGCTAAAACAATTGTTAGTATCGGGGCAGACTTCTTATCAACATGGTTATTGCCAACTCAGTTTGCTACGCAATACGGTTCAAGAAGAAATCCTAGCAAGAAGGATGATGAATGGATGTCAAAGCACTTCCAGTTCGAATCCATGATGTCTGTAACAGGTTCTAATGCGGACTACCGCGGAATGATTAAGCCGTCGGAACAAGCAAAAGTTCTTTCCTACATTTTAAAATCATTCAATGTATCGACAGGCATCTCAGCAGATTTATCAAAAGACGCTCAAAAAGTTGCTGATGAAGCAATAAAATCATTGAAATCATCGAAAGGTGAATCATTGGTGGTAAGTGGCTCTAACAATAAAACAGTTCAGTTGCTAACCAATAAATTGAATAAAGAACTTGGTGCATACGGAGTAACGATTGATTTAAACGAAAAAATTGAGCTTTTCAAATCGGAAGATGCGAAAATGAACAAGTTTGTTTCTGATGTTATTGCTGATAAAGGTGGAGATGTTGTTCTTTTCTGCGGTGTTAATCCAGTATACACGTTACCGAATGGACAAGCATTTGGCAAGGCGCTTAGTTCTGTAAAATTATCTGTATCGTTTAGTTCACATGCTGACGAAACAGCTTCAAAATGTAAATATATCGCTCCTGATCACCATGCTTTGGAATCGTGGGCTGATTTTAATCCTACATCTTCACATTTTGCTGTAGCGCAACCTACAATTAGACCTTTGTTCAATACCGCTTCTGCATTGGAGTCAATTCTAGTGTGGGGAGGTAAAGCAACAAGAGGTGGTAAAGATTCTAAAGTGGCTTACGATTATATTCGTCAAACGTGGGAAACTACTCCATCTTTAGCAGGTGTTCGTTCAGCCGATTTACATACTTTTTGGGGAATGGCGGTGCACAATAGTTGCATTAATGTAACAACAGCTCCTTCGACGTTGACATTTAAAGATGCTGCGTTTGGTGCTGCTCCGGCAAGTTCAGCGTTAGAAGTTGTATTGTACCAAAAAGCAGGTATTGGAACAGGTTTACAAGCCAACAACCCTTGGTTGCAAGAGTTGCCAGATCCAATTACGAAGGTAACTTGGGACAACTATATCACTATGAACCCATCAGAAATGGAAAAAGCAGGATATGCTACCACTTTTGATCAGGAAAATGGATTAGGTTTAGCAAAAATCAAAGTTGGTTCTTCAGAAGTAACTTTACCTGTATACCCTTCTCCTGGTCAAGCACCAGGTACTGTTGGTGTTGCATTGGGATATGGTCGCGGTGCGAATGGTGAAAACATTGGTAAAGCTGCGTTCCAAACAAAGGAATATGGTGGCCATGCTACAGATGAAAATGGAAATGCGAAACCAATTGGTGCCAATGTATATGCTTTTGTAAAGTCTGGAGTAACAAATTCTTATGATGTTTCAGGATCTGTAACGAAAGTTGCAGGTACGTATGCTATTGCAGCAACGCAGATTCACCATACTGTAATGGGTCGTCATTCAATCGTGCGTGAAACGACACTCGATATCTTCAAAAACAACGATAAAGAGGCTTACAATCCAGCACATTTACTTCAAAAACTAGACAAAGAAGGTAATCACGTTGAAAAACCTGTAGGTGAATTTGATTTGTGGGATGCACATCCTGTAGAGAAAATTGGTCATAGATGGGGAATGACTGTGGATCTTTCTTCTTGCATTGGTTGTGGTTCTTGTTTAATAGCTTGTCAGTCTGAAAATAACGTTCCTGTTGTTGGAAAGGATGAAGTGCGAAGAGGCCGTGAAATGCACTGGTTGAGAATTGACCGTTATTTTGCTTCGGACGAAGAAGTAGTAGCAGGAACGAAAAAGGATGCTGATAACATAGATTACATTGCTGCTGAAAAAGCGGCTGTGAATCCAAAAGTGGTTCATATGCCAATGATGTGTCACCATTGTAATCATGCTCCTTGTGAAACTGTTTGTCCTGTTGCAGCTACAACACATAGTAATGAAGGATTAAACCAAATGGCTTATAACAGATGTATCGGTACTCGTTATTGTGCGAACAACTGTCCATATAAAGTACGTCGATTCAATTGGTTCAATTATCCTTCTTATAAGAAATTTACTGAAGTGAATCCTGCACAGGATGATTTAGGAAGAATGGTATTGAATCCAGATGTTACAGTTCGTACGCGTGGTGTAATGGAAAAATGTTCATTCTGTGTGCAGCGCATTCAGGCAGGAAAACTTGTTGCGAAGAAAGAAGCTCGTCCAGTGGTTGACGGAGATTATACAACAGCTTGTGCAGATGCATGCCCAACAAACGCAATAATCGTAGGTGATTGGAATGACCTTAAATCTATGGTGCGTTCAAGTTCTGCTGACGACCGTGCTTATCAGGCATTGGAGGAAGTAGGTGTTAAGCCAAACGTATGGTATAAAGTGAAAGTTCGTAATGAAAAGAACGACCTTTTAGAGAAATATCAGGTAGCTGAGGCGCACCATGAAGGTAATGCGGTACACGGAGAAAAAAAATCACATCATTAATTGAATAAAAACCTATTGTAATGCATAAGGAAGCAGCAATTAGAGAACCCCTCATCCTTGGTCACAAGACCTACCATGACATCACAGAAGATGTATGTAAGCCAATCGAGGACAAGGCACCGAAAATGTGGTATATCCTATTTGGGATTGCTTTAATTATCGGCTTGTACGGTGTTGGATGTATCTTGTATCTTTTGGGAACAGGTATTGGAGTTTGGGGATTGAACAAAACAATTGGTTGGGCCTGGGATATCACCAATTTCGTATGGTGGGTAGGTATTGGTCACGCTGGTACGCTCATTTCGGCCGTGCTTTTGTTATTCCGTCAAAAATGGAGAATGGCGATAAACCGTTCTGCTGAGGCGATGACAATTTTCGCGGTATTTATGGCGGGTATGTTCCCTTTGATTCACATGGGTAGACTTTGGGTAGGTTATTGGACGCTTCCATTACCGAATCATTTTGGTTCGTTGTGGGTGAATTTCAACTCTCCGCTCTTGTGGGACGTTTTTGCGATCTCAACTTATCTGTCCGTTTCTTTGGTGTTCTGGTACATTGGTTTGATCCCAGATTTCGCTACTATTCGCGATAGAGCAAAGAAACCAGTTGCAAAAAGAATGTACACTATTCTTTCTTTTGGTTGGTCTGGTCGTGCGAAACACTGGAATCGTTTTGAATTAGTTTCATTGGTGCTTGCCGGATTGGCTACGCCACTTGTATTCTCGGTTCACTCAATTGTATCCTTTGACTTTGCTACATCAGTTATTCCAGGATGGCATACTACAATTTTCCCTCCATACTTCGTTGCTGGTGCGGTATTCTCAGGTTTTGCGATGGTACAAACGCTTCTTTTGATCATGAGAAAGGCGATGAATCTAGAGGCTTATATTCATACAAAGCATGTTGAGTACATGAATATTGTAATCATGGTTACTGGTTCAATCGTAGGTACAGCATATATCACGGAATTATTCATCTCTTGGTATTCTGGGGTTGAATATGAAGCATATGCTTTCTTAAATAGAGCTACTGGACCATATTGGTGGGCTTATTGGTCGATGATGACTTGTAACGTGATTTCTCCTCAATTGATGTGGTTCAGAAAATTAAGAAGAAGTCTTCTTTTTACATTCATTATTTCAATTGTTGTGAACATAGGAATGTGGTTCGAGCGATATGTAATTATTGTGACTTCATTGCACCGTGATTATATTCCAGCTGCATGGAGTATGCATTACCCAAGCCATATTGATATTGGTGTATACATTGGAACGATTGGATTGTTCTTTGTGTTTTTCCTTCTCTTTGCTCGATACTTCCCAGTGTTGGCATTAAATGAAGTAAAAACTATTTTGAAATCGTCTGGAGAGTCTTACAAAAACACTCCTGACCACCATTAATAGAAGAAGTTAAAGATTAAAAAAAGAGACATGTCAGATAAAGTAATGTATGCGATGTATGACGACGACGAGGTGCTTAAGGATGGCGCTAAGAAGTTGGTTGCGAACGGCGTTAAGATCTCGGAAGTATTTTCTCCATTTCCAGTGCATGGAATTGATCCTATCATTGGAGTGAAGAATACACGTTTAGGTAT
>CAISOQ010000213.1 GCA_903887095.1 uncultured Flavobacteriia bacterium | reverse complement strand
GTTGAAGCTGTTAAAACTGTTTCTGATTTGTTTATGCCTTTGAGTGGAGAAATCACTGAATTTAACGCAAATTTGGAGGCTAATCCAGAGCTTGTTAATTCTGATCCATACGGTGACGGGTGGATGATTAAAGTAAAATTATCAAACCCGTCTGAAGTTGAAGATTTGTTGGATTCAGCAGCATATTCAGCATTGATTGGCTAAATTTGATTGATGATATCTAAAAATCCCTCTCCTTCATGGCTTGAGGGATTTTTTTTGTCTCATCCATTTATTCTAATAACTCGATGTGGCCCCGCCAATATTTTCTATGGGATGCCAAGTAGTTTTTAGCTCTTGTGTATCTATAATCATATATAGATCCTGTGAATCAGGTTTCACCCAATCTTTCTTCTGAACAATGACTCTTTTAATATTTGAAACAGCATTCTCTTGAATGGATTTTAGAATTTCTGAATCTTCACCGCCATAAACAATCGCATTGATATCCATGTGCGATGAAAGCGTATCTGCTAGCTCCTTATTCGTTCCAGTTAAAATATTTACAACACCCCCTGGCAAATCGGAAGAGTGAAGCACTTCTGCAAATGTAATAGCACACAATGGCATGTTTTCCGACGCAAGAACCAAGCATGTATTCCCACCCGCAATAACTGGCATCAACACCGAAACAAGCCCTAATAATGAAGTGTTTTGGGGGGCAAAAATCCCAACTACACCAGTCGGCTCGTATACCGAAAAATTAAAATGTGATGAAGAAACAGGATTTACTGCACTTAGCACCTGGTTGTATTTGTCGCACCAACCTGCATAATAGACAATCCTGTCAATTGCAATTTCAACTTCTTTTTCAGCTTTTGCCTTTCCGACACCCTGCGCTTGCAACTCAGCAATGAACTGATCTCTTCTACCTTCGAGCATTTCTGCAATGCGGTATAAAATCTGGCCTCTATTAAAAGCTGTTTTTTCGGACCACCCTCCAAAAGCCTTACGGGCAGCTTGAGCTGCATTTCGAACATCCTTCCGGGAAGACAAACAAATATTGGCAATTGGGGTACCTTTTGTGTTTTTCAAGGCATAAAATCTCCCCGATTCAGTGCGAGGAAACTGTCCTCCGATGAAAAGCTTATAAGTCTTCAAAATCTCTATTCTCGCCATGTTTCTTTTATTTAAGATAAGCACTTAATCCATGAAGACCACCTTCTCTGCCAAAACCACTTTCTTTGTAACCACCAAACGGCGAAGTTGGGTCAAATTTATTATAGGTGTTTGCCCAAATAACACCCGCTCTTAACTTGGTTGTTAAATTAAATATCCTAGAACCTTTATCAGTCCATACACCAGCCGCCAAACCAAACGGTGTATTATTGGCCTTCTGAATTACCTCATCAACAGTTCTAAATGTTTGTATTGTAAGAACAGGGCCAAAAATCTCTTCCTGAGCGATCAGACTTGATTGAGCAACATTTAAGAATAACGTTGGTGGACAATAATATCCTTTTGAAGGAATACTGCAAACAGGCTGATACATTTCTGCCCCTTCCTTTTGACCAATCTTGATATACTTATTTATAGTTGCAAGTTGCTCTTTCGAATTGATTGCTCCGATATCAGTATTTTTATCTAGAGGATTACCTACATAAAGCGTTTCCATTCGCTGTTTCAATTTTTGAACAACGCGCTCAGCAATGTTTTCTTGAACAAACAACCTTGATCCAGCGCAGCATACATGGCCTTGGTTAAAGAATATTCCATTCACAATTCCCTCAACAGCTTGGTCAATGGGTGCGTCATCAAAAATAATATTAGCTGATTTGCCACCCAATTCCAAGGTTACTTTTTTGGGTGTTCCAGCTACAGCTTTTTGAATAAGCTTTCCAACACCCGTTGAACCTGTAAAGGCAATTTTATCAATATCGGCATGGTCAACAATAGAGGCTCCAGTATCGCCATATCCAGTCACAATATTTACTACTCCAGGAGGCAATCCTGCTTCATCAATTATCTCTGCTAATTTAAGTGCGGTAAGAGGTGTCGTTTCAGCAGGCTTCAGCACAACCGTATTACCAGTAGCAAGCGCCGGAGCAATTTTCCATGCCGCCATTAGTAGCGGAAAGTTCCATGGTATTATCTGACCGGCGACCCCTAGCGATTCAATTTTTCGGTTTGGAAATGCATATTCTAATTTATCTGCCCAGCCCGCATAATAAAAGAAATGATTGCACGCTAAAGGAACGTCCACATCTCTTGATTCTCGTATAGTTTTTCCAGCATCCAACGTCTCAATTACCGCAAACTCACGAGCCCTTTCTTGCATTAACCGTGCAATTCGATAGATGTATTTTGCTCTTTCGGAACCTGGCATTTTTGACCAGACTTCGTTATATGCTTTTCGTGCCGCTTTGACTGCTTTATCAACATCAAGCGCATTTCCATGAGCAACTTCCGCCAATTTTTGTTCATTAGCTGGATTGACAGTAGCGAAATACTTACCTGAAGTCGGTTTTACCCATTTACCATCAATGTAGAGGTCATACCTTTCTTTCAATTCAATATGAGAAGTGCTCTCTAATGATGGTGCGTAATCCCAAGAAGGAACTTCTATTTTTTCGACTTTTTTTGCCATTTCACTCTCTTAATCAATTGAAAAATAATCCGATGATTGATAAATACCTGTTTCAGACTTGATGATTTGCATCAACACATCATTTGCAAGGCTGCTAGCGCCAAATCGAAACCATTCATTGTTTAACCAAGCATCTCCAAGCACCTCTTTTACCATCACTAAATTATGCAATGCGAGCTTCGATGTGGATATTCCACCGGCAGGCTTCATACCTATCATAATTCCTGTTTTATCAAAGTAATCCTTGATGGCCATTAACATTGTGTATGTAACCTGCATGGTAGCCGCTGGTTGAATTTTACCAGTTGAGGTCTTAATGAAATCTGCACCAGCATGAATGGCCAAATCAGATGCCTTGCGAACATTATCAAGTGTTGCAAGTTCACCTGTTTCCAATATGACTTTTAATCTTGCGTTACCACAAACTTCCTTGATTGATGCTATCTCATCAAAGACAAATGAATATTCACCCGCCAAGAATTTACCTCTTGAAATAACCATATCAATTTCGTCAGCCCCTTCATCAACTGCAAAACGAGTGTCCAATAACTTTACATCCATTGGGGCTTGGCCGCTTGGAAAAGCAGTAGATACTGAGGCTACCTTAACACCTGAATCTTTCAATTCTTTTTTTGCAAACGCAACCATTGAAGGATATACACAAACTGCAGCAACCGTTGGTAAACCCGGGTGAGTATCGCACAGATGATGGGCTTTATAACACATCTGTTTTACTTTCCCTGGCGTATCTTTTCCTTCAAGCGTTGTCAAATCAATCATACTTAAAGACATTTTAAGACCTTGTAGTTTTGACTCATTTTTTATACTTCTGGTTTGAAAACGCGCCACTCTTTCTTCAACACCGACTTTATCAATAGCAGGTGAATCAACCATTTGCAAATTAAACTTCGATATTGTTTTTCTGGTTTGGCTCATTGGTTTTATACGCTTATACTAATGTAAATTTAGAAACAAATACCAAATAGAAAAGGCCCCATCAGGAGCCTTTTCACTTTTTCACTAGTTTGATTAAAGTTGTCCATCAGAATGATATAGTCCATTCTTATAGACTTTAACTTTCAACAGAATTCCATCACGATCATATTCGTAAACTTTACCATCCCATAATAAACCGTTTTTAAAATTACCATCTTGCCAAATTTCGTCATTCGAGTTAAACACTTTGTTATAACCGTTTGGTTGAAATTTAGCACCCTTCGTTTTAGGAGATGTAACTTTCGGTGCCGTTTCTTTTGATATTCCTGGATCAACAACTTTCACAGCTGGATTAACCATTTCTTTTTGTTCACTTTTCTCTACAGAACCTTCTGCATTGTAATAAAGGATCTCTTTTACATCTCCGTTCTCGAAATAACGAACCGCTTTTCCTGTAGGCTTGCCACCTTCAGCCATGTATTCAAATTCAACTTGACCATTTGAATAGAAGTACTTTACAGAGCCCTGTTCCTTTCCCGTTTCATTGTAGTTTGCTTGGTATTCAACTTTACCGTTTTCATGGAACCGTTTCAAAGAATCTTGGTAGAGATTTCTAACAAAAGTACCTTGCTCTTTTATCTTGCCATTGGCATAATACTTTACGTAAGGTCCTTGAGGACGATTATTTACGTACTCTCCTTTTAATTTTGGAGTAGCACCATCATTGTGATATTTAATCCACTGTCCTTCCTTACGGTCGTCTTTGTAATCTCCTTCTTCAATTTTGCCATCAGCAGGGTATCCTTCCTGAGGACGATCTTTCCCGAAATAAATCCAACGACCTTGCTTCCTACCATCCGAATCCTTTTTATTAATATCAGGATTTTGTGGGCCTTGATTGGGTGAAGCAATAACGACAGATGTACTCACAGTGAGCAAAAACGCTAGGAAAATTGAAAAATATTTCGCTAAAACCATTAAGAAAATCTTTTTTCGTACATGCAATATAACAAATATTTTTAATTATGCATGCATTGAATCAATATTTTTTTGTCAAAGGTAGATAAACTTTTGACGAATTACACTCAAAACACACTAATTTTTTAGTAGCTCCACGTTCACATTATCCAGCATTACCTTGACCATTTCACTCAAACCGAACTTTTCTTTCCAGCCCCAATCTCCCCTTGCAGCGCTATCATCTATTGAACCTGGCCAACTATCTGCAATTGCCTGACGAAAATCCGGAGCATACGATATTCTAAAAGACGGTATATGTTTTTTTATCTCTTCAGCGATTTGAGCAGGCGTAAAACTGCAACCAGATAAATTATATGCAGCGTGAACTTTTAATGAGGATGACGGCGCATCCATCAATTCAATGGTACCTCTTATCGCATCTTCCATGAACATCATTGGCAATGCCGAATCTTTATCTAAAAAACTAACATATTCTCCTTTTACCTTTGCTTGGTAAAAAATATCAACTGCATAATCAGTAGTTCCACCCCCTGGAAGACTTGTGTAAGAAATCAATCCTGGATAACGTATACTGCGAACGTCGACTCCAAAATTCTTATTGTAGTATTCACACCATCGTTCTCCTGCAAGTTTTGAAATTCCGTAGATAGTAGTTGGCTCCGTAACAGTGCACTGTGGGGTATTAATCCTTGGAGTTGAAGGTCCAAAGACAGCTATCGAACTTGGCCAAAATATTTTGTCGATATACTTTTCCTTTGCCAAGTCCAGAATTGTAAATAACCCCTCCATGTTTAAACGCCATGCAAAATCAGGATTTTTCTCAGCAGTTGCCGATAAAAGAGCTGCCAAAAGATAGACTGTCTTAACGTTGTTTTCAATTATATAATTCCTAACAGATTCTCGATCCAAAATGTCCATCTTAACGTAAGGACCATTCGACAAGATTTCTGGACAATCAGTTCTAACGTCCGCGGCAACAACATTTTCATTGCCATATTTCCTCCTGAGCTCAAGCACGAGTTCCGTTCCGATTTGACCACAGGCACCAATAATAATCGTCTTCGACATCTAAAGCATGTTTCCGACAAAGTTAAAATTTGATGCGGGTTGCAATGAGACTTCTTTGAAAAAAAATTAAATATTATCAAAACACTGATACAAATCATTTTTTTTAGTGACCATAATACCTAATTTTGTTCTATATTTAGTCTATGTGGATTGACTTAAACATATTACTTCTCTTTTTAATTAAAAGAAATCCTGAATGATTTGGGATCAGAAAGTAATTCATTGTTTAAACTTTAATATTTAAAATCATTATGCCATTTTATCATAAATTAGGACAAATACCCCATAAAAGACACACTGTATTCAGACAACCTGATGGAAGTATTTACCATGAGCAGTTGTTTGGTACAATTGGTTTTGACGGTATGTCTTCACTACTTTATCATTTAAAACCACCCACAATTGTCAAAGAAATTCGTGGAAACAAAAATGTTGCTCCGGAGATAGCTTTGGAAAAAAACATGACAATGCGAAGTCTCATGGGTTATCAGGTTAAACCAAAAGAAGATTACCTGGAAAGCCGTGTTCCTGTGCTGGTAAACAACGATTGTTATATCGAACTTGCTGCACCTACAAAATCATTGACAGACTATTTCTATAAAAATGCTGATGCCGACGAGATCATCTTTATACACAGAGGAGAAGGAAAGCTGAAAACGCAATTAGGGAATATTGATTTCTCTTACGGAGATTATTTGGTTGTTCCAAGAGGAATGATTTACCAAATAGAATTTAAAAACGACGACAATCGTCTTTTTATCGTGCAATCTTTTCATCCTGTTTATACGCCGAAGCGCTACAGAAACTGGTTTGGGCAATTGTTAGAGCACTCACCCTTTTGTGAGCGAGACATCCGTCCACCGCATGAACTAGAAACGCATCCCGAAACTGGAGATTTCTTGGTTCGCATCAAAAAACAAGATGTTCTATATGATTATGTCTATGGCACACATCCTTTTGATGTCGTTGGATGGGATGGATTCAATTACCCCTATGCATTCTCAATTCACGATTTTGAACCTATTACCGGAAGAGTGCATCAACCACCTCCAGTTCATCAAACATTCGAAACGAGTGCATTTGTTGTTTGTTCGTTCGTTCCTCGTCTTTACGATTATCATCCTCAATCCATTCCTGCACCATACAATCATAGCAATATTGATTCAGATGAAGTGTTGTATTATGTAGATGGTGATTTCATGAGTCGTAACCACATAGAAAAAGGTCAAATCACCCTACACCCTTCTGGAATTCCTCACGGACCGCATCCTGGGGCCTATGAAAGAAGTATCGGTCAAAAAGAAACACAAGAGCTTGCAGTTATGGTTGATACTTTTAAACCATTGAAACTAACAAAGCAAGCACTAGAACTAGAAGATACAGACTACCTAAAGTCTTGGAATCATTAATTAAATTTCAAAAAACAAATCATGAGTAAAGAAATTAAAAATGTAGATTACGGTCTAGAAAAAATATTTGAAGGAGCGCAGGATTTTTTGCCACTTCTAGGGACTGATTATGTTGAATTTTATGTTGGAAACGCAAAACAATCTGCGCATTATTACAAAACAGCATTCGGATTTCAATCTCACGCCTATGCAGGACTAGAGACTGGACTTACTGATCGTGCTTCATACGTATTGAAACAAGACAAAATTAGAATCGTTTTAACTACTGCACTCAACAGTAATTCTCCAATTGGAGAGCATGTAAAAAAACATGGCGATGGTGTAAAAGTTGTTGCGTTATGGGTTGATGATGCAAGAAGTGCTTGGGAAGAAACAACAAAGCGTGGTGCGAAATCATTTATGGAGCCCACTGTTGAAAAAGATGAGAATGGAGAAGTAGTTCGAGCAGGAATTTACACATATGGTGAAACAGTTCACATGTTCGTTGAAAGAAAAAACTATAACGGACCATTCTTACCGGGTTACCAAAAATGGGAATCTGACTATAATCCTACACCAACTGGATTAAAATTCATTGATCACATGGTTGGAAATGTTGGCTGGGGCGAAATGAACACGTGGGTTAAGTGGTACGAGGATGTCATGGGATTCGTAAACTTCCTGTCTTTCGATGACAAACAAATTCACACTGAATATTCAGCGCTTATGTCGAAAGTAATGAGCAATGGAAACGGTAGAATTAAATTCCCTATCAATGAACCAGCTAAAGGTAAAAAGCGTTCGCAAATTGAAGAATACCTAGACTTCTATGAAGGATCGGGAGCACAGCACATTGCAGTTGCAACAGATAATATTATTGAAACGGTTTCTCAATTGCGTTCGCGAGGCATTGAATTCCTATCTTCTCCTCCACAAGAATATTATGATGAGATACCGGCAAGGTTGGGCGAGCATATGTCAATGATGAAAGAACCTATTTCTGAAATTCAGAAATTAGGAATTTTGGTTGATGCTGATGAAGAAGGATACCTCCTTCAGATATTCACTAAACCCATTGAAGACCGCCCTACCCTTTTCTTCGAGATCATTCAGCGAATGGGAGCTCAAGGATTTGGAGCAGGTAACTTCAAAGCTCTGTTCGAATCAATTGAAAGGGAACAAGAAAAAAGAGGAACACTCTAAATTCCTATTAAAACGAAAAGCGCGATGGAAAACCATCGCGCTTTTTTTGTTTAGCAAAGTAGGTAAGGGTATTATTTTATGACTCTGAATCGACTTAATTCAGTTTCATCTTTATCGTAAACTCTCAAGTAGTAAACTCCCTCTTCGAAGAGATTTACGTTCAAGTCCACCGCTGTTTTACCAACGTTCATCTCAAAAACTTTTCTTCCATTGACATCGGTAATTTCAAGATGACCAATTTGTTTTTGTTTCCATTCAACATGCAATACATCGCTTGTTGGATTAGGGAATACATTTAACGTAGATGTCAAATTACCCAAAGAGATAAGACTTGCCGTATTTTCAACTGTAAATTGTCCTGAGGAAATACATCCTGATGCATCAGTAACAGTCAAAACATAATTACCTGGCGACAAAGAATCCATGTCTTGTGCTGTTTG
>CAISOQ010000212.1 GCA_903887095.1 uncultured Flavobacteriia bacterium | reverse complement strand
GTCTTCCTCGAGAAGCAATTTGGTTTTGTGCTTAAGGGTTCTCAATAAAAGAGAAATTCCTATACCAATTCCTATAATAATGGCGTAAATAATTTTAAAATGAACCTCTCCAGTACTAAACCAATCACGGAAGAAAGCAACGAAAACAAATCCAATGATTGTAGCTGTTACTCCTGAATATTCGCGTCGAAGAATGGTTTTCATAGAGAATGGAATTGGATTTCTATCGTAATTTTTCATGCTTGGCCAAAATGGTGGAACTTTCATCGACCAGGAAATGTATTCATCTCCAAATTTTCTTTCCAAAAATCGTTCTTCGGCAAACATGATGCGCTCATAATAAAGCCAAAACAAGAATGAAACCACCAAAACAAACCAAATGTTAAACGTATACATTACAATTCCTATCCACATGAAATAATTCCCTAAATAGAGCGGATGTCTAACGGTAGAATAAATTCCCTTGGTGTTCAGTGCTTCCGCGACCTGTTCCTTTGTATTTCTGCCAGAAGTGTATTTATTGCTGGTACCAATGGCAATAGCTCGAATAACCTGCCCTACAAAGGAAATTGCTGAACAAGTTATCAACAAGCCCAACTCGAGATTAGAATTATCATTTATGAACTGATAATCAGTAAAATAGATGGTTGGAATTGACAGGAGGAATAGGATAACAGGAATCTGTCCTCTGTATTTAAACAATTTGTTTCCTGTTGATTCAAAAGAGTGAACTAAAGCCATTTGAAAGAAATATGTATATTGCACAAAAACGTTGCGAAGTTAATACAAATGACAACTACTATGGCTGCTAAAGTAAAATTCGAGATGGAGTACTTGCTGAAAACATCTCCGAAGGTACTTGAAAACATGATTTCCACTCCGAGTGGATTGAGTGAATGGTTTGCGGAAGACGTGAACATAAAAGGAGACGTATACACGTTTATCTGGGATGGATCTGAAGAAAAGGCAAGATTAACAAGTGGAAAAAATGCCACAAAAATTCGTTTCCAGTGGTTGCGAGACGAAGAAGATGGAAATGATTGTCAATTTGAAATGGCCTACAATGTCGACCCAATGACCAAATCGGTTGTCTTTACAGTTAGTGATTATGCCGAAGAGGAAGAAGTTGAAGAATCAAAACTTCTTTGGGATCAACAGGTGTCTGATTTAAAAAGAGTACTTGGCGCATAATAGAAAGTAGAGAATATTACTCTTCTTTCGACGTTAAATCTCTAACTTTACCAACGTAATTCCGAGGATTGAAACGTCTTTACATTTTTAGCATACGATCTTTTGTTGGGCCTTTTCTGGTCACACTCGTAATATCCATGTTCATTTTGATCATGCAATTTCTTTGGAAATACATTGATGATCTAATGGGTAAAGGGCTCGGAACAGTAGTAATTCTTGAACTTTTATTCTACGTGTCCGCTAGTTTAATTCCACTAGCCTTACCCCTGGCAATATTACTGTCGTCAATTATGACTTTTGGCAATCTTGCCGAAAACAATGAATTAACAGCGTTAAAATCAAGCGGTCTATCGCTTTACAGGATCATGCGCCCACTGACATTTGTAGTTGTTGGCATAGCATTTTTCACTTTTTACTTTGCTAATTATGTAATCCCCGTGGCCAATTTAAAGTGGCATTCATTGATTTATGACATTCAAAACACAAAGATTGCTGCCATCATTACCCCAGGAGTTTACAGCAGAGAATTGGAAGGTTATGCAATTAAAGTTGAGGAAGGAACTGAAGATCATTTCAAAGGAATTTTAATACACGATCATACTAATCCCAAAGAACTAAAATCAGTTCGAGCAGATGAGGGGAAATTATACAAATCTGTGAACGGCAAATACTTATTCTTTGAATTGAAAAATGGCTATGTGTCAGAAGAACTTGCGCCCCAAGCGCCTTCTTTTGCGCCAAACGGAGAGATACATAGAGGTGGACACAATAATCGTCCTTGCCGCAGATCTAATTTCGACCAAGCAACCTATAAAATTGACCTAAGCGGTTTCTCACTTCAACGTTCGGAAGACGATTTATTTGCGGACAAACATGAGATGTTAAATGTCTTCCAGATTTACCATGCTGTAGATTCAGTTTATAAAAATGGAAATGCAATCATTGGCAATTTTATCACCAGCTTAAAAAACGATCACCCCTATTTTCAATCCTATTTGTACAAAGAAAATAAAGCCATTTTCGATGCAAACATAAAGGGTCTAGATTCATTGCCAAAAGGAGTCATCCATTTTAACAAACTTACTGAACTAGAGCGATCATCAGCCATCAGCATGGCGCAAGCAAAACTCAGAAGAAAAAATCAAAATCTTGAGTCGCAACAGGAATATCTGAAAACAATACATCGCGATGTTAATGGCTATTGGATCGAATTTCATCGGAAATTTGCTCTAACAGTTGCAATAGTTGTTCTATTCTTCATTGGAGCACCCCTTGGGGCAATTGTGCGAAAAGGTGGATTTGGTGCTCCTGTTGTAATTGCCGCTTTGCTTTTCATGATCTATTTTGTGCTCATTAGCGTCGGAGATAGTCTTGCCTCATCTGAAGTTGTATCTCCATTCTTGGGAATGTGGTTTGCAACAATGATCCTCACTCCTATTGCGATCGTTTTAATGCGAGCGGCAGCAAATGATTCACCTGTCTTTAATAAAGAAACGTGGGTTGGTTTATTTAAGCGATTTAAAAGAAAAAATGCGAATACTTTACTTAACTCATAAACCAATTTTCCCTGTGGTTGATGGAGGATGTAAAGCGATGCTCCAATTCCTCAAATGTCTCCTTCATTTGAATCCAGAGATTGAACATCTTTGTCTCTCAACGCATAAGCACCCATTCTCATCAGAATCCTATCCTGAAGAGCTAAAAAAGAAGCTAAACATTGAAAATATTTCAATTGATACAACTGTCAAAACTGGACAGGTTTTAAGACATTTATTGTCCAGAAAATCATACAATTTATCAAGGTTTGATTCGAAAGAAGCACATACATACCTTGCAAATAAATTAAATTCAAAAAAATACGACTTCATCGTTCTTGAAAGTCTATACTGTACAACATACATTTCTACTATTCGGGAATCTTCAAATGCACGCATTATTTTGCGTTCGCACAATGTGGAATTCAAACTTTGGGAACAACTAAGTCAGAATACCCGTGGCTATTTAAAAAAATCATACCTAAAACGATTAGCAACAGATTTGAAGCAAGCTGAAATCCAAGCTTATTCAGCTGTAGACCAGCTATTTTCGATTTCAGAATCAGATAAAAAAGCCATTGAAAAACTAGGAGTAAAAACATCTATAACCACGATTCCTGTTGCTATGGATCTACAACCACGAAATGTAAATGATTCAAATTCGAGGGTCTGTTTTATAGGTTCCATGAACTGGCAACCAAACCTTGAAGCAGTAAATATCCTTGTAAACGAACTGTTCCCAAGAATAAAAGAAAATTTACCTTCTACCGAATTGCATTTGGCAGGATCCTACATGAATGGTCAATACCCCACAAATCTTGAAATAAATCTAATAAATCACGATTTTGCTGAAGACATGCAAGCCTTTTTGCGTGAGAATGGAGTAATGCTGTTACCTATCCGATCAGGCTCTGGTGTAAGAGTAAAAATACTAGAAGCACTTTCATTAGGTATTCCAATTGTCACAACACCAATTGGAGCACTAGGTATAACAGATCAAAGCGCATTAATTATTGGTGAAACAGATGAAGAATTAATTCAAAAAACGTTGGAACTCTTACATTCACCGGAAAAACGAAAAGCACAAGGCTTGGCTGCATGGAACTACATCCATTCAAATTATGGTATTGAACAAATTTCAACTCAAATAGCTCAGTTACTCAATGGAGAGCAAGCCTAGACTTTTAATGATCGTCTCTCGTTTTCCATTTCCATTGGAAAAAGGCGATAAATTACGTGCTTATTACCAAATCAGGGAATTAAGCCGGTATTTCTCCATCCAGTTGATTGCTCTTACAGATACAAATGTTACGAGTGAGCAAAAACAGCAACTAGAAAATTATTGCGAAGAAGTTCACGTTTTAAAAATCTCAAGATTTTCAACACTCTTAAATGCTGGTTTAATGTTACTTGGAAAAAAACCATTTCAGGTGGGATACTTTTTTTCAATAAAAGCCAAAAATAAAATTCAATCATTACTTGAGTATAAAAAGCCTGATTATATTTATTGTCAATTAGTTAG
>CAISOQ010000211.1 GCA_903887095.1 uncultured Flavobacteriia bacterium | reverse complement strand
TGTTGAATGACAGAACCGGTCAGAAATTTAGATGGAATTAGCTAAATAAAATACTGCGGTTTTCCTGACAATTGATGAGGTAATCAGAATATTAGAAAAATACATATATTTATCAAGCTCCTATTATTTTACATATACCAATAATGCCATGTGGGGTCTGATGTTTATAGTCATTACGATTTTGGTTGTACTCATTTCCTACTTTAAAGTTCAACCATTTTTATCTTTTCTATTAGTTACCATCCTTACAGGTCTTGCTTATGGTTTTAATACCAACTTGATTATTGGTGCTGTTCAAAAAGGGATAGGTTCAACATTGGGAGCGATTCTACCCATCATATTGATTGGGGCAATGATTGGCAAGATCATCGCGAAAACAAATGCAAGCATCGTTATCGCTGATCAGCTCATCAAATTATTTGGCCCGAAAAGGTTGCCCTTTGCATTCATGATCATTGGATTCATTGTATCAATGCCGTTATTCTTTTCAGTTGCATTTTTATTACTGACACCGTTGGTATTGACGACTGCCCAAAGACAACAAATGAACCCTGTTTATCTTGGTATCCCGATGCTCGCATCTTTGTCAATAACCCAGGGATTTCTTCCCCCACATCCTGCTCCATACTACTTAGTGACGCATCTTGAAGGAGCTGAAATAGATAAAACATTGGGATGGGGAATTGTGATCTCAATTCCTGCGATGCTGTTATCTGGTTGGCTATTTGGAATGACATTGAAAACGATACCAGCAAATCCCATGAATTTCACACAAGAAGTTGAACCCGTCAATCCGCCTTCTTTCTTGTCAAGCCTGACTGTTATTCTCCTGCCTGTACTGTTGATTTCCACAAGTGCTTTTTTCAAGCATCCGGTCATTGAGTTGATCAGCGAGCCCAACTTGGCGCTGTTTTTTTCATTAATCGTTGCGATGTATATCCTTGGATTCAGAAGAGGCGTAAAATGGGATGATATGCGTCATTGGATATTGGACGCATCAAAGGAAGTTACTCCGCTTATCCTGACATTTGCTGGTGCCGGCGCATTCAAAGAAATTTTGCAGTTGATGAACATCGGCAATGAAGTGATGAGTATTGCCAAGAATTCTGCAGTCAATCCGCTTTTTCTTGGATGGCTTATTGCTGCAATGTTGAGGGTTGTCACCGGGTCGTCGACGGTAGCGGGGATCACAACCGCAGGAATCATTTTACCGGTACTGCAGCAAACCGGTGTAAATCCAAACCTGATGGTCTGGAGTATTGGCGCGGGTTCTATGGTACTTTCTCATGTCAATGATACCGGATTCTGGTTGTTCAAAGAGTACTTTGGCGTTTCAGTGAAACATACTTTGCGTTCCTGGACGGTAATGGAAACCATTCTTGCAATAGCAGGACTTGTTGGTGTATTGGTTCTTCAAAAATTGATTTAAAGAATTGGAGTTGCGTTTCATCCAAAAAAATGAAAAATAAATCCTTGAAGAACAAATGGATTGACTGTAAAGACCGACAACGAATTTCAATTATTTAGATAACACACCATT
The DNA here is from genome assembly GCA_903887095.1 of uncultured Flavobacteriia bacterium. Lineage (GTDB taxonomy): Bacteria > Bacteroidota > Bacteroidia > Flavobacteriales_D > Crocinitomicaceae > M0103. The sequence continues at coordinate 57 of CAISOQ010000211.1, read as the reverse complement.
TCCTCTCTGGTAGCAAAACTAGCATGGATTTAAAAGGCAAAAAAAATCGGTCAACCG
>CAISOQ010000210.1 GCA_903887095.1 uncultured Flavobacteriia bacterium | reverse complement strand
GTGACCAGCGAGCGTTAGAAAAATTAACAAGAGCAAATTTAAGATTCGTAGTTTCAGTTGCGAAGCAGTACCAAAATCAAGGACTTACACTACCCGATTTAATCAATGAAGGAAACCTTGGATTGATTAAAGCTGCGCAAAAATTCGACGAAACACGAGGATTTAAATTCATTTCATATGCCGTTTGGTGGATTCGTCAATCAATCCTTCAAGCTTTAGCAGAACAAGCTCGTATAGTTCGACTTCCATTGAACCAAGTTGGTTCCTTGAATAAGATCAACAAAGCTTTTTCTCGTTTGGAACAAGAATTCGAAAGACCACCTTCAGCTGAAGAACTTGCTGAGGCTCTTGAAGTTCCTGAAGACAAGATCAAGGAAAGCTTAAATGTTTCTGGTAGGCACGTTTCAATGGATGCCCCACTTTCAACATCTGAAGACGGTGGAACATTAATGGATGTTATGGCTAATGCAGATGCTCCGAAAGCAGATCATGCTTTGATGGCAGAGTCATTACAAAAAGAGATTGAACGTTCATTGAGCACACTAACAGATAAAGAACGTGAAATCATTCGTTTGTTCTTCGGAATTGGAATGAACCACGGCTTGACTTTAGAGGAAATTGGTGCAAAATTCAACCTAACACGAGAGCGCGTTCGTCAAATCAAAGAAAAAGCAATCAGAAGATTGCGTCATACTTCGAGAAACAAACTACTCAAAGCATATTTGGGATAATCATCTTAAAAAAGGCTGCCCGCTCTAGTGGGTAGCCTTTTTTGCTTTATACAATTCATAATCAATTAATCATTAAACAAAAAAAATGGAAGCTGCTGTAGGTTACGAAAAGGAACTGAAATCGCACGTTGAAAAAGAGCGTGCTGCTGTTAAATTAGGAAGCAAAGTAGGTGAACTGCTTTACGACAAAGGAATTGAATTGGTACTTTTCCGTCACCATTTGACTGAAACAACAATTTCTGAGTTGTTGAATTTGCACGAATATGCAAAAACAGTTGTAAACAAGCCTATTGATGTTTTCACTTCCTCTGAACTTGCAGAAGAGATTTACAAAATGGATCTTGCACCTTCTAAACTTGACATTGGTAAATTATCAAGTGAATGGCTAGCTGAGCAAGCAAACTACACTTCAAAGGCGGCATTCCTTAGTGATAAGTTGTCAGGATTTGGAGTTTCTGCATCGAATGGAATTGAGCCTCGAGATGTAGTTTTATATGGTTTTGGTCGTATCGGACGTTTGGCGGCCCGTGAGTTGATTAAACAAGCTGGAAAAGGCCAGCAATTGAGATTAAAAGCTATTGTTACTAGAGGATCTTCTGATGCGGATATAATCAAACGTGCTTCTTTATTACGCAATGATTCTGTTCACGGTGCTTTCAAAGGATCTGTTATCGAAGACTTGGAAAACAAAGCGCTCATAATAAATGGACAAATTGTTCGAATGATAGACGCTAACAATCCGGAAGACATCGATTATACACAATATGGAATTTCTAATGCTCTTGTAATTGATAATACAGGTGTTTTTACAAATCGTGAAG
>CAISOQ010000209.1 GCA_903887095.1 uncultured Flavobacteriia bacterium | reverse complement strand
TTCCTTTGTCACGCCCCATAAGGTGCATGGTACTCAGGAGTCCTACTAACCCAAAGAAATGATCACCGTGTAAGTGAGAAATTAGTATATGCGTAAGTCGCTGGAAACGAATGCCGTAATTTCGAATTTGCATTTGAGTTCCCTCGCCACAATCGATCAGAATATGGCGGTCATTGCAAACAACATATTGTGAAGTAGGATTTCTTCTTAAGGTTGGAACGGCTGCGCCGCTGCCAAGGATAGTTACTTCAAAATTCACTGATGAATTAAATCCTGTGCTTCTTTTTGATCGGATGAAATTGACAAAACTTTGTCAAGCTGTGCAATTTGAACCAATTTTTGCACATTGTCTTGAAGTCCACACAACACAAACTTTCCATTCGTATCCTTGCACAATCTGTTAGCAGTCAAAATTGCACTTAACCCTGATGAATCACAATATTTCGTAGCCGACATATCAATGATAATCACGTTAACCCCTTGTTTGTTTAACAGTGTAAGTTCCGCTTTAAGTTCTGATGCGTTTGAAGCGTCAAGCTTCTCAACTTTCGTCTTGACAACCGCTTCGTTTTTTATTTGTGACGTCTCGAAGTTCATTGTGTTGTGTTTGGTCAAATGTAATAAAATTTATTAACGTTCGATTTTCGATGCAAGCAAATAAATAACTGCCATCCTAACAGCAACACCATTCTCAACCTGCTGAAGTATAATTGACTGTTTAGAATCTGCCACATCACTTGTTATTTCGACCCCGCGATTAATTGGGCCAGGATGCATTACAATGATTTCTTTACCCAAAGAATCAAGTATTTCCTTGTTCAACCCGAACTGCATTGAATACTCTCTTAATGAAGGAAAGTATTTAATCTCCTGACGCTCTAATTGAATTCGAAGCATATTCGCCACATCACACCATTCCAATGCTGAACGAAGATTATGCTCAACTTTCACTCCTAATTCATGAATGTATTTTGGAATAAGCGTGGTTGGTCCACAAACCATCACTTCTGCTCCCAATTTTTGAAGGCAATATATGTTTGAAAGTGCCACACGCGAGTGAAGAATATCCCCAACAATAACAACCTTTTTACCCTCAACACTTCCAAGACGCTCTCTTATTGAAAAGGCGTCCAAAAGTGCTTGCGTAGGATGTTCATGGGTACCATCTCCCGCATTGACAACTTTCGCAGTAATTCGTTCAGATAAAAATTTAGCTGCGCCCGGATTAGGGTGACGCATCACAACCATGTCCACTTTCATAGACAAGATATTGTTTACAGTATCAATAAGCGTCTCACCTTTTTTGACAGAACTACTAGACGCAGAGAAATTGACCACATCTGCAGACAACCGCTTTTCTGCTAACTCAAACGACAGTCGTGTTCGAGTGGAATTTTCAAAAAAGAGATTGGCTATTGTTATATCTCTGAGAGAAGGAACTTTTTTAATTGGACGATTGATTACCTCCTTGAAACTATCAGCTGTCTTGAAGATCAATTCAATATCTTCTCTGGTCAGGTCTTTTATTCCCGTTAGGTGATCAACACTTAAATTATTCATTTGCATCAGGTGTAAACAAAACGACTTTATCTTCTCCTTCTATTTCTTTCCATTCAACAGAAACTCTTTCTGAAGAAAGCGTATCCACCGTTTTTCCAACGTAATCCGCTTGAATTGGTAAATCACGGTTAAAACGGCGGTCGATCAAGGCAAGAAGCTCAACTTTTTTTGGTCGGCCAAAAGCGAGTAGTGCATCCAAACCAGAACGTATTGTTCTACCTGTAAATAGCACATCATCCACCAAGACAACATTTTTTCCTTCAATTACGAAATCAATATTTGTGACACTTGGAATAATTGGTCGTTCTCTTCTTCTAAAATCATCACGATAAAATGTAATATCAAGATTTCCACAAGTAACAGAGTGACCAAGAATTGCTTCTAATTGAGACTTTAATCGCGAAACAACGTTCACACCTCTCGGCTGCAAACCTATTAAAACTGTATTCGCAAAATCGTGGTGAGTTTCTATCAACTGGTAGCAAAGTCGGTTCAGGGTCAGTTCGAAATGCCTATTATTCAGAATGACTTGCTTTTCCATTGATGCAAATATAATCGCTTTACCACTCATTTTTGTTGGATGCAGCAAATATTTTTCCCACACTTTTTAACATTTTATTGCAGAATAATGCTTGAATTGAACACACTAATCAAGCAATATAACCATTCAAGTATTTTGTAAAGATTTCATTTGAAATTGAAATAACTTTATGATGTAGTAGTAACGAAAATTCAATTCTCTCGAATATTTTCGTTTGTTTTTGGTTTAGATCGGCCGGTTGAGAATGAAATTTCAACCGGTTTTTTTATCCACCTTTTTTCTTTACTTGATATCCTTCTTTGATTAATAAATCAAAAATTTTATCCCGAAAATTCCCCTGAATTAATATTTCACCCTCTTTCACCGCTCCACCAACTCCGCATTTATTTTTGAGCATTTTACCGAGTTCTTTGAGGTCATCTTCATTTCCCACAAAACCTTCAACAAGGGTCACTTCTTTACCAGCCCTTTGTTTCTTGTCAATTGAGACATACAATTTTTGTTGCCCATTCGACAACGTATCCGTATTCGCTTCCTCTTCAAACTGATATTGGAAATCAGGGTTGGTAGAATAAACAACATTTAAACGCTCTTTTTTCTTTGCCATCAGTACTTTTCAATTAATGCATTTCCTAAATCGTCAGTGAGAATGCCACTAGGAAATTTGTTCAATGCTCGTCTAATTCCTTTTGGCGACCTGACTTCGTAAATATATACTTTTTTACCTTTTTCAATCCATTCGTCTACATTCGCACTTTGAACATCCATGTTGCGAACCACAACACCATCCA
>CAISOQ010000208.1 GCA_903887095.1 uncultured Flavobacteriia bacterium | reverse complement strand
GGGATGTAACGGTAAAAATTTGCAACAAAAAGATCTTTCAGTCCATCTTGATCGAAATCAAAAAATACAGGCTGTGAACCAGTGCCATGTTCGATCATTTCATTTTGCAGAAAGTCATTGTTCTGGAAGATAAAAACAGGAAGTGCATTTGTTCCTGCATTTTTATAAAAAAGTATGCTCTTTTCATTTTCTGGACTCGTCCGGGCATTTGGGCTAATGAGCAAATCTTTTTTTGTGTCAAAATCGACATCCACCCAGAAGGCACCGGGGAAAATTTGCATATTGGCAGGTTGTGAATTACTTGGAAAAGAATTGTCCTGGCTGATCATCAGTGAATTTGTATTGGGGGCAGTTCCCCCATTGATAAGAAGATTGAGATTCGGAAAGGAAATATCCCCAAGCACTAAGTCCAATACCCCTGAATTGTCAATGTCCAGCGCTAAAATTGTTGAACCAGCATGTTTTTGAGCCGTGTTGCCGACTTTTTTCTCTTCCGGGAGGTTTGGGTTTTCAGGTAGTTCCGCTCCCGAAATATTTCCAGTGGTGCATTGCAGTGTGTTGTCATTTAAATAGACTGTGCTTGTGTTTAGGTCTTCCCTAAAACCTCCCCAACATTCATTTTTTAATACAAAGATCAAGGAGTCAGGAATGCCATACAGCTCCATACTTTGATTTTGGTGATATTGTAAATGTTCACCGCTTATGTGGTAGGTGAGCACATCGATGTCACCATCGTTTTCCACATCAACAAAAGATGGAATATCTGCTGAGCTAACATAAAGGTTCAACTGAGTGCCCCAATTATCAGTATACAATAAATTTTTGGCAACTTGCCATTGCAATCCATTGGTTGCATCACCAACATTTCGATACACTTTCACGCCACCAATTCCATAGGTAAACAAATCTTTCCTTCCGTCGTTGTCGTAATCAACTGTTGCAACTCGGTAACGGATATCGTTTGGAAAACTATTTCTGGCGTTGTATTTCAATGAATAGTATTTCTGTCCATTTTTTTCCTCTTGAAGAAATATTCGAATGTTATCACTGCTTCGGTCAAAAGCCAGAAGATCGAGGTCACCATCGAAGTCAAAGTCGAGATCTGAAAATTGCACATAACTCAAACCTCCACTCCAGGCTAGGTTTAAGGTATCTGTTCCTTTTTTTACAAGTACAGAATCTGAAAATTCAAATCCAAATTGAGAGATAGAAAAGAAGGAAATGGAGAGGAAAAAAAGAAAAGTCAATCGTTTCGACCACATAATTCTGTAAATTAGAAATCCAAGAATGCTTGATTTTGTTGCAAACACCCAAGGCAACGCTTGGCAACCAAATTAGTCAATTTAGAAACAAAAACGCAGACATTATGAAAAAGTTGGGCTTATTAATGCTTCTTTTTATTTCTGGATCAAACTATGCGCAGGATAGTATTTCCGTTCTTTTTATTGGCAACAGTTATACCTATGTCAATGATCTTCCAACAGTTTTTAAGAATCTTACACAATCGCTTGGGGATATATCAACTGTGGATTCAAAAACGAACGGTGGATATACTTTTCAAAATCATTTAAGTGATGCAGTTACACATACGAAAATACAATCGAGACAATGGGATTTTGTGGTTTTACAAGGACAAAGTCAAGAACCATCATTTCCAACTGATCAGGTTAACGCACAAACTTTACCACCTGCTGCGGCACTTGCTGATAGTGTTTACAGCAATTGGTATTGTTCGCAGGCTGTTTACTTCATGACCTGGGGCAGACAAAATGGTGATCCACAATGGGATTCAATCAGCACATTTGACGGAATGAATGTCCGTTTGAGAAATGCATATATGCGAATCGCTGATTCAGCAAATGCTTCTGTTAGTCCGGTTGGAGTTGCATGGAAATATGTGCGTGATAATCATCCTACGATCAATTTATACAGTGGTGATGGTTCGCATCCAAGTTTGGAAGGGACCTATTTGGCAGCTTGCACATTTTATTCCTCACTTTTTAGGAAATCTGCTGTTGGAGCAACTTATACTGCTGGTCTAGATCCCACAATAGCAGCCCAACTTCAAGCTGCAGCAAGGTTAGTTGTTTTAGATAGTATTTCAACTTGGCATCTTCGAGGCAAAGAAGACTTGATTGTTGCAAATTTTGGTCAAGTAATCAATGATTATACAGTTGATTTTTCAAATTTAACTGAGTTTGCAACCAGTTATGAATGGGACTTTGGAGATGGTTCTTTTTCGTCAGATTTTTCCCCTTCACATGTTTATTCGGCAGAGGGAAATTACAATGTAAGTTTGATTGCGACAAGTGAATGTGGAGCAGATACGCTCCTCACTACGGTTGTGATTTCGTCTGCAACTGCGGCAATTGATCAAGTGAATACAGAAAAGATAATTGTTAAAACACTGTCATCAAATGTTTTTGAAATACTTGGATATCATGGAGAAATTTCATCGATTCAATTACAAGATGCCATGGGAAGAAATGTTTCCATTGACGTTGAAAACTCAAATGGACTTCTTTTAAATATGGATGGACTGAGTAAAGGAATCTATTTTGTGCGTATTGATGGGAAGTCCCATCAGGTGCAGTTAAAGTTGTTGGTTCATTAAGAAATGAATTCCACTAAGTCATCTAAGGATCTGCGAGCTTTGCTAATGTGCTGGTATGCATCTTCGTCAGAACGATAACCAATCGGGCACACAACAACAGAATGGAGGTTTTTATCTGTTAAACCAAGGATACGGTCAAACTCCAGTGATTGAAAACCTTCCATTGGGGTGGAATCTATGCGCAGATGGGCACATGTTTGAAGTAAGTGGCCAAGTGCAATGTATACCTGATGGTCATTCCATCTTTTCATCTCTTCTCGATCCATCGGCAAAATAGCGCCCTTAAGGAATTCTTGGAAGCGTGAAAGTTCTGAAACAGACTTTCCACGTGCTTCCGCTGTAAATTCAATCATGCCTTCAATTGTGGCCTCTGTGATTTCGTTGAATGTGCAAAGAACTAACAGGTGGGACGCATCGGTCACTTGAGGCTGATTGTAAGAAAATGAGCGCAATTCGGCGCGCAATTCAGGATTTTCAACGACCAGAATTTTTAAGGGTTGAAGTCCGTATGCAGAAGGGGCTAAACGCACTGCTGCTAAAATGGTATCTAAATCTTCTTTGCTGACTTTTTTTTCAGGATTGAATTGTTTTACCGCATAGCGCCAATTTAAAGCATTAATTACCTCTGACATTTTCTAATATTTGATTGTAAAAGTAACAAGTTAAGAGCGATTTGGTTCATTCTTGATTCGTTTCAGTGAAAGTAGAAAAGTATGATAACTATCATTTTTAGAACTGCAAAGAATCACTCAAAACACAATAACTTTACTCTTTATTATCTTTACTTTTGAAGTATGATGAGAACGTTTTTTTTATTCTCTGTATTGACTGGAATCCTTGTCTTTACCTCTTGTTCGGAGGACCGAGAAAGTACCACTGCAAGTCGAATTGACATGATAGAGGCAGTTTATTCAAGTGTTGAGCTAGAGCCGCTGGATTTATACAAAGTGAATGCTTCCATTGCTGGATACATGGATGATCAAAAAGTGAAAGAAGGAGATCTGGTGAAAGCAGGTGATTTACTTTTTGTTTTAACGAATGAGCCGGCTAAGTTGAATGAAGAAAATGCAGCCTTGACCTATGAACTTGTTCGAGAAACACTTGAGGGTCAATCAAATGTCATGGAAGAAATGCGGTTAGAATTAAAAACAGCTCGTTTGAAAGCGCAAAATGATTCCATGAATTTCTTTCGAATCAAAGCATTGAGAGAAAAAAATGCAGCTTCTCAGTTTGAATATGATAATTCAGCCTTGGCGTATGAACTTTCATCGAACAATGTCAAAACGTTAAAGAAACGCATTTACCGCAAAGAAATTGAATTGAAAAATCAGATGGGGCAATCCCGCAATGCACTGAATGCAAGTAAACTGAGAACCAATGATTATTTCATCCGCTCCAATAGAAACGGTAAGATTTATCAAGTAAACAAAGAAAAAGGGGAGTACGTGAATATGCAAGAACCTTTGGCATTGATAGGTGATCAAAATGAATTCAAACTCAAAATGCTCATTGATGAGGTGGATATTTCAAAAGTTTCAATCGGACAGAAAGTGCTGGTTACATTAGAAGCATACAAAGACAAGGTATTTGAGGCAACTATTTCTGAAATTGCACCCAAAATGGATGAACGCACCCAGACGTTTGGTATAGAAGCCCGTTTCAAAAAGCAACCATCAAAGTTGTACATGGGATTAACAGGGGAAGGAAACATTGTAATCAATGAAAAAGGTTCAGCATTGGTCATTCCGCGTGAATACCTTCAGCCCGGTAATAAGGTGGAGACAGAGAAAGGCATGGTAACAGTAAAAACGGGGCTTTCTAATTGGAGTTATATTGAAATACTTTCCGGATTATCAGAAAATCAAGTGATTTATAAACCAAAATAAGCATGGATTTTCGATTGATTCTTTCCATTTCTAAAACACATTTGCTTTCCCGTAAGAAACAAACCCTGATTGCTGCATTGGGTGTGACTTTTGGGATTGGAACTTACATCATCATGATGGGATTTATGAATGGATTGAATGGTTTGTTGGATGGGTTGATCCTCAATAGAACGCCCCATATTCATTTGTACAACGAAATTCAGCCCTCCGAGAAACAGCCGATTGATCTTTATTCGCCGTTTTCATCTAAAGAACATTTTGTAGAGTCTGTAAAGCCCAAAGGAAGTCAAACACGAATCCATAATGGACTGCCGCTATTGGCCTTTTTGAATAAGCAGAATTATGTCAAAGGAGCGAACCCTCAGGTGAAAGCTCAGGGATATTATTTAGGAGGTTCCATTCAGTTGAATGGCTCAATAACTGGTGTTGATGTAATGAAAGAGGCATTGCTTTACAATCTCGGTGACTATATTGTGGAAGGCAGTGCAAAGGCATTGCAGCAAAATGATAACGGCATTTTATTGGGAGCTGGAGTAGCTAAAAAACTTTCATTGAAATTGGGGGATAAAATTCAGTTGGCCTCAGCTAAAGGAGAGATTTTAGCGCTGAAAATTGTTGGTTTGTATCAAAGTGGATTGGCGGATATTGATAATGTTCAAAGTTTTGTCAATCTGAAGACAGCGCAGCGCTTGATGGGTGAATCTGATAATTACATTACGGACATCAATATTAAATTGTTTGACCTTGAAAAAGCTCCTGAGTTGGCGAAAGAAATGGAGCGATTGTTTGACCTCAGAGCTGTAGATGTGCAGCAGGCCAATGCACAATTCGAGACAGGGTCATCGGTTAGAACCATGATTTCGTATGCTGTTTCAATAACATTACTCATTGTCGCTGGATTTGGTATTTACAACATTCTGAATATGTTGATTTATGAAAAAATGAATGACATAGCCATCCTAAAAGCAACTGGTTTTTCCGGCAGTGATGTGAAATTGATCTTTATCAGTCAGGCCGTTATTATCGGATTGATAGGCAGTCTCATTGGGTTAGTGGTGGGG
>CAISOQ010000207.1 GCA_903887095.1 uncultured Flavobacteriia bacterium | reverse complement strand
ATTTAAATCTAGTCTAAAAATAATGTCACTTACATTGGAAACAACCTGCTCAAAGAATTTTTCCGTGTCTTGCAAATGTTGTTTCGACGCATCATTTTCTTGTTTTAACCTTTTAATATTTTCATACCTATGCATTACGTAGTTTAAATGTCTGATTAAACTTTGGTCACTCATTGGTTTACTTATGTAATCAAAGTCTCCCAATTTCCGTAATTCACTAACAGCCAAATCATCAGGTTCTGTTGTTAAAAAAATTACAGGTAAAGAAATTAATGAACTTAATTTTTTTGCCAGTGTGATACCACAATCATTGCTTGAAAGATGAATATTGATCATCACTAAATCCACCTCATCACTATTGATCGCTGGGTAGGTGTTTTCATTCATTACACCAACTACTTCATGGCCGAAATCAACTAATCGTTGTTGTAAATTCTCATCTGCAAAAGACTTTTCTTCGACTAAAAATATTTTTAATTTTCTTTCCATTGTCCGACCTATTATTTCAAGTATGAGTGTCTCCAACCAAAGTATCAATCAATATATACAATTTATTGACTTATATTACTTTATTTATTGACAAATCTAAGCATGAAACAAAGCAACATTCTCTGATTTTCAGCGAATAACCTGATTTATTCAACCAATTAGAGTCGGCAACAATAATTAACGGCTACCTTTGTACCGGCTTCTAATTAAGCGCAATAACTACTTGTTAATACACTAAAAAAAACCACATTTTATGAAATCTATCATTATTGATGACGATGCTGTTGTACGTGAGTTATTAGCGCAGTATATTGAAGAATCACCTGAGTTAAAATTAGCAGGGCAATTTTCAACTGTTAAAGAAGCCTTGCATTTTTTAACCAAAGAAAAAGCAGATCTGATTTTTTTAGATGTTGAAATGCCTGAAATGAATGGCATTGAATTTTTGGAAGAGTTTAAACCAGATGCAGAAATTGTACTAATATCTTCAAATGACAAGTATGCTGTAAATGGCTTTAATCTTGAGGTAAGTGATTATCTTTTGAAGCCTATTTCATTTGCTCGATTCAACAGATGTATCACAAGACTAAGTCAAAAGAATTTAGGCAATGATACTGCCAAGCACGACTTTTTATTTATAAAAGACAAAGGTGTTTATCAAAAGATCTTAATTCCTGAAATACAATACATTCAATCCTCAAGTGAATATGTTACGATTCACACAAAAGTAAAACGCATCATGCTTTACTCTTCAATGGATAACATGTTGAGTAAACTTCCTTCCAATTTTAAACGGGTACATCGTTCTTACATTGTCAATGTTGATGCTATTGAAAAAGTGAATGGTAATTCACTAGAAGTTAACAAGCAACTCATTAGTGTAAGTAAGACCTATCATGAAGACATTATGAATGAACTTGGAATTAAGATGAAAATGACACACGAAGTGTTATAAGATCTTGTATGATTGGTGAATCAATATAAACGCATTTGATTCATCACAAGATCCAACGCATTTTTCATTTCAATAAATTCAGTTTCTAATCGCAGCCTATCTGGAAGTGCTTGTTCTGCTTCTTTTTCAATGTTTCGAATACGCGGTTTGGCGGCTTCAATATGCAAAAGATCAATCGACGGCTTCATTTGATGCGCCACATTTCGTATTGTCAGAAAATCGCTCGAAATAATTGCTGAATTTATTTTAGAAAGTTGCACTGGTACACTTTCTAGAAATGTTTCAAGTATTGATTTGATGAAAGATTCGTCTCCTCCAGAAATATTCTCCAATTCTATCAATGAATACAATGGAATGATTTCTTTGGGCTGAGTCTCCATGGAAGAATTTTCTGTCGACTCTTTCCAACCTAACGCCATTTTTATTTTAGAAAAAAGCTCTTCTTTCTTAAAAGGTTTAGGCACATGATCATTCATGCCACTTTCAAGGTACTTTTTGGTGTCCTCAATTGTTGCATTTGCTGACAATGCAATTATCGGGATTGACATGTGTAATTTGGTTCTAATTTCTCTTGTCGCAGTGATTCCATCCATAATTGGCATTTGAATATCCATCAGAATGAGATCAAAGGATTCTTTCACTAAAAATTGAATTGCTTCTAAACCATTTTCAGCAATTTTAAAATCAATTTGTTCCTTTTTAAGTACCGAGGTAATCAATAGCCTATTCAATTCATTGTCCTCAACGACAAGTAATTTTATCTCAGTTAAATTTTGAAAAGTATTCTCTTTTGTTTCTGGCTTCTCTTCTGCTTCCTGAACAGTTTTAAATTCAAGCGTGAAACTAAATTCAGAACCTTTGTTCCTTTCACTTGCTACATGGATTGCACCACCCATTTTTTCAACAATTCCTTTTGAAATTGACAATCCTAAACCTGTTCCGCCATAGCGTCTTGAAATGGTCGCATCTTCTTGACTAAAGGTGTTGAAGATAAGTTGTTGGTTTTTTTCATCTATGCCAATACCTGTATCTCTGACGCTAAAATTGATTTTTTGAGTCAATTCATTTTGTTCTACAAGTTTTGCCTGCGCAAAAACAGATCCATCTTGTGTAAATTTCAATGCATTACTGACTAAATTGACAAGTACCTGGTTTAATTTGTTGCTGTCACCCTTAAGGAATTCACTTATCTGAGCATCCACATCGCACAAAAGATGAACTCCTTTTTTATTCCCAAGTTCTTTGAAACTGAAATGTAGATGATTAAATAATTCCTTAATGGTAAATGTATTTTCTTCTAATTCTAGCTGTCCTGCTTCAATTTTTGAGAAATCAAGAATATCGTTAATCAAAACAAGTAAATTATCCGCTGATTTTTTAACCGCCGATAAATACTGTGCTTGTTCCTCATCTAATATTGAATCCCCAAGTAAATCAGTCATTCCATTGATTACGTTCAACGGCGTGCGAATTTCGTGACTCATATTTGCCAAGAACATTTCCTTTGCCTTCACAGACAACAAAGCCGTTTCTTTGGCACTTATCAAATCATCCTCTAATTGCTTTCTATCCGTAATGTCGACATGAATTCCCATTGAACCGACAACTTCATTTTTATCATTGAAGATGGGCGCCCCACTTATAATGATGTGAGCAATGCCCCCATCCTTCTTGCGGATTTTTCTTTCGTAAACGTTAGATACGCCTGTTTGTCGGAGCTTATTCAACTCTTTCGAGTCTTTCAGATCCTCAGGAAAAGAAAAAACTTTAACAGCATTCTGTCCCAACAATTCACCTTCATTATAACCCGTTAACTCACAAAATGCTGGGTAAACCTTTGTAATATTCTCTTCAAGATCCACTTCGACTAGTCCAAAATTCAGGTTTTCAATGATACGGCTGTATTTATCCTCTACAATCCGAAGACTCTCCTTGTTAAGCATTATATCCGTAACATCCTGGTACTTCCAAATATGACCATTGTATTGTTCATCTTTGAAAACTGGCACAAAATCACGTTCAAGAATACGCCCGTCCTTCAGATAGAGAATTTCTCCGAAAACATTTTTTCGATTCTTTACACACACATCAATCCCAGCAACAAAGGCCTCCTCATCTTTAAAAAGGTGCCTGAACAAAGATGCTGCTTGTGAACAATCCTGTCCTTCAAAATCTTCAGGATTCCCTTTCATGTCAAATAATTCACAAAACATACTATTGACCAAAAGAATCTTTCTATCTGCTGATTCGGATAATATTCCAGTATTCATAGTATCAATCAGCGTATGCAATCGGGTTGATGTTTGATAAAGCTGATCTCTGTACACAATACTCGCTGAAATATCCCTAAAATAAATATTCAAGACATCTTTTTCTGCAAGGGAAACAATTGTAACCTCATAGGAACGATCGTGTATTATTAATTCAAATGAATTGTCATTCGATTCAATGACAAACTCTTTAAATTTTTCAAAAACCTCCTCTTCAATTTTGGGATCGCTAAGTACTATTTTCTTGGCTGATTGGTTGGCATAAAGGAGCTTGAATTTTTTTGATAACCTAAAAATTGGCTCAGGACTTTGATCTTGAAATTTATCAAATTCATCTATCAACTCATTCTTACGAATGATTTCTTCCTGTTGCCGCACCAATTCATCCCCAATACCCTTTAACTCATCCTGGAAATTTGACTGACTCAATTGAGTTTTTAAAAAACTTGAGTAGGCAAAATCTGAAGAAAAATCATTTTCTGTCATGCCCAACTTCGCAAGTCTTAATACGCTTTCATTTTCGGGAAATAGAAGAACTAAAATTTCATTCGTGGTTTCATCCGTGATGATTTCGACTTTAAATTCAAGTGCCAACTTCAGACCAACAGACTCAGCTTTAAGATCCTTACTACTACTCAGCTGATGGAGATCATTTCCTATTGATAGAGCAAAATTTTGAAACGCAATTAACTCTTGGATTGATTTTCCTTTTGATTCACCGAATATTTTTTCACAAATAGCGCCTGCTTCAAGAATTCCTAGTTTAGAATTCAGTCTAAAAAAGAAAGGAAAAAGTTTTCGAAGGTTTGTTTCAGATAAAGCAAACATGCCAATTATAATTTACCTTCTTTTAACATTCTATAAATCGTGGATTTTCCCATCTTCAATTTATCGGCCACCAAAAGCACATTGTTATTGTACTTGCGAAGGTACCAATTAATAATTCTGCTATTATACTCATCAATGGTTAATTCCTCTTGCATGAAATCTTCAATTTCATTTCGTTGGTTAAATTGAATATCATTGGCATCAAGTACATCTGATTCACTCATAACAACTGCAACCTCAGAAACTGCGCGCAATTCCCGAACATTACCAGGATAATTATACTTCAGCAATTTATCAATTGCCGACTGCGACAACTCTTTGACGGGTAGATTATTCAACTTGCAAAACTCACCAATAAATGATTTCGACAACATCACAATGTCATTGCCTCTTTCCTTAAGTGGAGGTAAGTCAATTGAAATACCCAACAATCGATAATACAAATCTTGTCTAAATCGTCCTTCTTCTACTTCTTTCAATAAATTTCGGTGCGTAGCCACAATTAACCGAATATCAATTGGAATCGTTTTGTTTGATCCTAAACGAGACAACTCACGTTCTTGCAAAACGCGTAATAATTTGGACTGCATATTTAAATCCATTTCACCAATTTCATCGAGAAAAATAGTTCCTTGATTGGCCTCTTCAAACTTCCCTGACTTGGATTGATCCGCTCCTGTAAACGCTCCCTTCTCGTAACCGAAAAGTTCACTTTCGATGAGCTCCTTTGGTATTGCCGCAACGTTGATTGCCACAAAAGGCTTCTTCATTCTGTCTGAATTGAAATGAATTGCTCGAGCAGCTAATTCTTTCCCTGTACCAGTTTCTCCAGTTATGGAGACAGTAATATTTGCTTTTGCAGACTTTTCCAAAAGTGTGAAAACACAAT
>CAISOQ010000206.1 GCA_903887095.1 uncultured Flavobacteriia bacterium | reverse complement strand
GTTTTCCCGAAAAATTGATAGAAGTTATTCCCAATCCTATCAATACAGCGCTTTTTCGACCTGGTCAGCAACTTGATGATTCAATTAAGCAATTTCTTCATGTATCCACCCTTGATCCTGAAATAAAAGATCCCAAAGGAATTATTGAAGCAGTTGACTTACTTTGCGAAAAGGGATATTCCAATTTCAAACTCACAATTGTCAGTGATGAACCCTATTCGCAATGGCAGCATGTCGTAAATGAGAAAAAACTAAATCAATACATTGAATTCGCCGGACCAATGCAACATTCAGATTTAGTTGGGTATTATCAAAATAGCCATGCATTTGTATTGTTTTCTCGTTATGAAACATTTTCCATTGTAATGGCCGAAGCATGGTCAACAGGAATTCCAGTTATTTCGACGCCAGTTGGTATTGCATCGAAAATGACTGACGAACAAGGATTGTTGGTTCTAAATCATGACCCCCTCAGCTTAGCATTGGAAATGGAGAAAATTCTAAATGGTTTGAGTTTTCATGCCCAAACCATTCGAGATAAGGCCTCGCAATTTTCATCAGAAAATGTACTCAAACAACTAAATCAGCTCTATGAACGATTTACCAAACAAGGCTGAAATTCATCAGAAATTACTAGCTGTACTTGCTGAAAAAGAGCGCCATCTTGAAAAAGAATTAAACGATTTACGATTGGATTTGAGTGCAGACACTAAAAGCACTGCAGGAGATAAACATGAGACAAGTCGCGCCATGAATCAACTTGAACAAGAACGAATTTCTGAACAGCTTTTGGAATTGAAAAAAGCAATAAGTCTTGTAAAAGGCATCGATACAGAACAAATTCATACTAAAATTGGACTTGGCACCTTGTTACGAGCGAGTAGTGGGAATTTTTATCTTTCAATAGGTCATGGAGCATTAAACGTTGGCGGGCAAACCTACTTCTGCTTAAGTCCTATTTCTCCTTTCGGTAAATTACTACTCGGAAAAAATACAAAGGACAAAGTTCTCTGGCAGGGAAAAGAAATAACATTAAACTCAATTCAATAGTTGATTGCTATTTCAAATCAAACAAATCATTCACTCCAATTTCTCTTTGAACCGTAAAACCTTCCGCATACTCTACCCCGATTGGCCGGCCATATTGCATCATTCGCCCCTTTACAAAATCAAAAAATTCTTTGCCAGAAATAGGTGTTTGAGGTTCTGGTGAATTTGGATCGTAAAATTGCGTCTTGTAGGCACGAATGCATTCTATTTTTCGATCGATAAAATCTGTTACATCCACTGAGAAATCAGGCTTTATGTAATTGTCTTGGATATAATGATAAACCACTTTCGGTCGATGTGCCACTTGAGGTATTCCATCACACTGCGTTTCAACACGTCGCAATCCAGATAAAAAACATGCTTCGGAAACCAATTTTGCCGCTTTCCCATGATCTGGGTGTCGATCAGAAACAGCATTGGCAAGTACTATTTCAGGTTGAAATTTTCGAATCTGCTCAATTACCAAACGCTTATTCGCTTCATTTAGTTCAAAAAAGCCATCCGCCATTTTTAAATTTACCCGGATTTCAACACCCATAATTTTAGAAGCATCATTTGCTTCAGCGTACCTCGTTTCAATGGTGCCACGTGATCCAAGTTCACCTTGAGTTAGATCAACAATACCAACCCTTTTTCCAGCGGCTATATGTTTCATCAATGTCCCTGAGCAGGAAAGTTCTACGTCGTCTGGATGTGCTGCAAAAGCAAGAATATCTAGTTTCATTGATCTCTAAAGAATAAATGCTTTTCAAAAGTAACTTTTTAATAGTCAAAACATTGATTTGTGTTTTAGAAATAAAAAAAAATGATTCATATTTTGCACATCAAACTGAATACTTTAAATTTGCGCCCGTTAAACCGATTTAGTCATTGGAATAACGCACGCTAAAACATGAAACCAATATTGAAAATTTACTCTACGGGTAAAAGCCTCTTATTGTGGCTTATGTTTCTTTTTTATTTTTCAATAAATGTATTTTCTGGCACACACACACGCTATTTTGTGAGTGGTTTAAATGCATATTCATCTGCTCAATCTGGTTGTACAGCAGCGAACATGACCGCTACCTTCAGTATCGCAAATTGTTCAACTACAGCTCCTGGCAATAGCTCTGTCTCTCAAACTTATACTGTAACTTGGTATTACAGTGCAAGCAACGCGAGCAGCAACACTGGTATGGGTGCATTAGGGTCGATTTCTGGCGGCACGCTTCAGTCTTGTGGAACAGGATCAACCTGGACCGTCACTTTACCTGCTGCAAGTATCATAATTCCCTCATCAGGGGTTACCTATTACTACTACTGCGTACTTAGTAGCCCAAATTTTTCCACTGCAACAAACAATTGCACTACAGGTATTGCAACTTTTAATTTTACTGGACTAACAACGATTTCATTCTTGGGGTCTTCAGCATTAAGTGGCACTGTAACAGTTGGTAATTCAGGTGCAAACTTCAGTTCACTCACCGGTCCAGGCGGTCTTTTTGAACGCATAAATAGTTGTGGATTGAATGGAAATTTGACTGCCAATATAATCTCTAATCTTTCTGAATCTGGCACAAACGCACTGAATCAATGGTCGGGAGCACATACATTGACAATCGCACCAGGTAGTTCAGGAGTAAAAACCATTTCTGGAAATGTAACGGATGAAGTTATTCGCTTAAATGGCGCAGACAACGTTACCAT
>CAISOQ010000205.1 GCA_903887095.1 uncultured Flavobacteriia bacterium | reverse complement strand
TTGCGTTGTTGATTATTGTTAATCTACTGATTTTACTTTCGGGAAAATTATATATATACAACGGTGTTCAACATACCTACCTTGCCGGTAAAACGGGGCCTGGCATTTATGATTTGGATATTTTTTCTAAAACAACTATCTCAAAAGCGAGTCAGAAATCTACATTAATTAATTCTTCAGAGTATAATTCTTACAAGTTTTCAGGAAAGGATAGTCAATTGATGAAGGAGCTTGAAACAAAAGCTTTTCTTGTCTTGCGGGGAGATACGGTTTTGTACGAATCGTATTATGGAGATCATACGAAAGAAACTGTTTCGAACTCATTTTCTGCCGCTAAAACAGTTGTGGCATTGCTTATAGGCATTGCATTAGAAGAGGGGAAAATAAAAAGTTTGGATGAACCCGTGGGAGATTACATCCCAGCATTTAAAACCGGAGGGAAAGAGAAAATAACGATTCGTCATTTACTCATGATGTCTTCAGGACTTGATTGGGAAGAAAGTGCTTCAAATCCATTATCAGAGAATGCAGAATCCTATTATGGTTGGAATTTAAGGGATCTCGTGACAAATCAAAATGCAATTGAACCTCCAGGAAAAAAATTCAATTATCAAAGTGGAAATTCGCAGCTTTTGGGGTATGTTGTTGAGAAAGCGACAGGTAAATCAGTTTCAGAATATACACAGGAGAAAATCTGGAAAGTAATTGGAACTGGACATGACGCTTATTGGAGCATGGATACCGAGAAAGGAGATGAAAAATCATTTTGCTGCCTTTATGCAACTGCACTTGACTTTGCAAGAATTGGATTGCTAATTCATCAAAAAGGACGGTGGAATGGAAAACAAGTTATTCCGGAATGGTACATGACCGAAATGTCGGTTCCTACTCAACTCAGCACGGAGGAAGGTGTGCCCAATTTTAGATATGGTTTACACGTCTGGACATATCCGGATAAAAACGAAATGATTACCTATTGCAGAGGAATTAAGGGCCAGTATATTATTTCGCTTCCAAAAGAAAATATTGTTATTGTGAGACTTGGTATGCAACGAAAAGATAATTTTGTGATCCCTGAAGCAAGGAGAAAAGATGAAAAATATGTCAAGGAAAATCAGGTTAAGGTTGGGCATCCAACCGATTTCTTTGAATATGTTCGGATAGGTCGAGAAATAGCTTCAGGTAAATAAATTTCACATGAAAGAAGGGTTGCTTGGACCAACAGTTGAAAATGTTGGGTTTGCTATTGTAGAAGAAACAGTTGAAAATGAAAAGATCTATAACGTATATCTTTTAAATATGCGTCAAGATATCATGGAAGGCATTATTGTTACCAGTACAGGATATGGTGAAAATGTCAACACGGGTGAAAGGGTGCGAACTTCTACATTAAGACATTGTCTCGAAGTGCTTTTACCTGGTGAGGTGGCTAAAATAGAGCCAATAATGGAGGAGGTATTTGGACTTGCCAATGAATATTGGATCAGCTTTTGGGTTGAAGATGTAATGTATGATAAAAAATATGTCTTTCTCCCAGAAACAGTTTCATCAGCAAAAATGAAATTCATTCCGCAATTAGGATTTAAGGGTGTTATGCTTACTTAATTGAATCAATTATTTCAGCCAGATTTTTGGCTTCCTTTATTTCTAGAGCCCATTCAGAAATTAAATCAAAACACTTATTCACTTGGTATCCTCCAGCATATATTTCAATGCCATCTATGTCATTTGACAACTGTTTGAAATAGTTGATCATGTATTTTTCATCCACAGCAGTAAGCCAGGAAGTTACCAAGGCTCTTGGAGCTAATTTCTCGATGGTTAAAAGTAAAGAATCGTATGGCAAGCTTTGACCTAGGTAAACTGTATTGATCCCATTTCTTCGCAAGATGTATTGATAATAAAGCAAGCTGATTTCATGCCATTCATGTTCTGGAAGATAAAGCATCACAGGTTTAATGTCATTATTTGGGACACTTAGCTTGTCAATTTCAGAAATTACTTTTTGCCGAATAAGATTGGAAATAAAGTGCTCTTGTGCTGGGTGAATTGTTCCCACAATCCACATAATACCAATGCGATCTAAAAAAGGAATCAAATGCGATGCGAAGGTTTCTTCAAGTCCAACACTATCAATAAGACTTTGAAGTGTATTTCTGAACAAGTCTTCATCCAGTTCAATCAATGCAAGTATGAGCTTTTCTTGACTGCTGTTTTCATTTTTGCTAAACTTGAGATCCCAAACTTTTTTAGAAATTTGCTCTTTGCCCATATCGACAATCTTGGAAATTTTAATCCCATTTTTGTTGAGTAAAGCAACGCTTAAAAGGTTTGTTAAATCTTCGTCAGTATAGGTTCGTATAAGCGTATCAGTTCGTTCAGGAGAAATAAGATTGTACCTTTTCTCCCAAATACGAATAGTGTGGGCCTTTATGCCCGTTAGCGCCTCTAGATCTTTGATCTTATATTCTGCCATTGTTCAGTGTCGAATTCAGTTGGGTTTAAATAACAGACACAACTATGCTAGTCCAAGAGTATGAACAAAGTATGTATCATTTTGTTTTAATGAAACTGCAAAATCTTTTATATTTGCGTTCAACAGATGAAATTATTAGTGATGAAGAAGCCATTTTACAAGATTCGAATCAACGTCTTTATCCTATTGCCATTTATTATTTTATTCTTCCTTCCTTCATGTTCTGGGAATGATAATGAAGCATCTCAAACGCCGATTTCTACCGAGGAGTATTACGAATTCAAGGGGTTGAGTTTGAAAGGTTCCGATATTCCTGCAATGATTATGTTACCGGATGAAACGGCAAATATTGGTGCTTCTACAACACCGGAGATTTTGCACAATGAAGGCGATTTCATTTGGGATATTTTAGTTGGACCAAATTTTGAATTACACATTGAAGACTACGGGGATTACACTGATTTAGTTGAATACAAAAAGAAAGAGTTGAAAGAACAAGATGTGTTTAAGGTTAAATATTTGGTAGACGAGAAAGATTTGATTGTCTTCGAAAGCGTTCTGATTGTGCGAGGATCAAAAGAGGCGTCTCCAACCGTTGGAGTAAAGCATAAATCTTACCATGTCTATGCTCAAAAGGTAATAAATGGAATTACCTATGAGTTAAGAAGTCGTGACGAAGGCTACGAAAAAATGATCATCGAATTGATGGCAAAATCCATTCGGTCATTTAAACCAATTCAATAATTTTCTGCTTTTCTAACCGCTGCTTTTTCATTAATTTTGCAGCGTATGGAATTGAACAGAGAAAACCTTCTTGAAATACTTTCGGTTGTTATCGAACCGGATCTTAAAAAAGATATTGTTTCATTGAATTTAGTTGAATTGCTGGAATTTGATGGCGATAAAGTAAAACTTGTTGTTAATGTTTCCAATCCTGCGATGCACGCACGAAAAAGGATGCAAGAAGCAATTGAATTCAATTTAAAAAGGAACTTTGGTTCTACACTTCAAATTGATTGTACAGTAAAAGGCATACCAGCAGAATCGCGGGCAGCGCGCAGAACGATTCTTCCCGAGGTAAAACATATTGTTGCAATTGCATCCGGTAAAGGCGGAGTGGGTAAATCTACTGTAACTGCAAATTTGGCAGGAGGCTTAGCGAAAGCCGGTTACCGTGTAGGCATCGTGGATGCAGATATTTATGGTCCATCTATGCCGACTATGTTTGATGTGGTGAAAGATCGACCTACAATGATTGATGTGGAAGGAAAACCAATGATCAATCCTGTTCTTAGTTACGGCATAAAAATGCTTTCAATCGGGTTTTTTACGGATCAAGACAATGCTGTTGTTTGGAGAGGGCCGATGGCTGCAAAAGCATTGACACAAATGTTTACCGATGCTTATTGGGGCGAGATGGACTTTTTATTAATCGATCTTCCACCTGGAACAGGTGATATCCATCTATCGTTGGTTCAAACAGTACCATTGGATGGAGTTGTAATCGTTTCAACACCGCAAGAAGTCGCTTTGGCCGATGCGCGTCGAGGTGTAAACATGTTCAAAATGGATTCGATCAATGTGCCAGTGATTGGATTGGTCGAAAATATGGCTTGGTTTACGCCTGCTGAACTTCCTGAAAACAAGTACTATATTTTCGGAAGAGATGGCGCTAAAAACTTGGCGGAAGGAATGGGTGTCCCTTTCCTTGGACACATTCCACTTGTGCAAAGTGTTAGAGAAGCAGGTGACGCAGGCAGACCAGCTGTTTTCCAAGAAAATAGTCCTACCGCCTTAGCATTTGAAGAATTAGTTCGTACTTTTGTTTCGAATCTTAACAGACTCAAGGAAATCTCAGCAGTAAACGCATAAGCCATGACGGAAAACAAAGAGTTAATCGAAAAAGTCAATAACGCCATAGAACAGTTGCGCCCATTTTTAAATGCTGATGGGGGCGATATGGAATTGGTGGAAATTATAGATGGCACTGTTAAAGTTCGCTTAATGGGTGCTTGCAGCGATTGCTCGATGAGCATGATGACCTTGAAGGCAGGTCTTGAAGAAGCGGTAAAAAAAGTTGCTCCAGAAATAAAAGCTGTTGAGGCAATCAATTTACCGTCATTTGCATAAACAAAAAAAGGCTACCGAATGGTAACCTTTCAAAGATCAATTCTTTTTCTTTTTACAAAGCCGCAGCGTATCTTTTTGCTACTTCATCCCAATTGATGACATTGAAAAATGCATTAATGTAATCAGGTCTGCGATTTTGATATTTCAAGTAATAAGCATGCTCCCACACATCGAGTGCAAGTATTGGTGTACCGTTGCAACCTTCACCCATCAGAGGATTGTCTTGGTTTGCTGTCGAACACACAACTAATTTTCCATTTTCCACACATAACCATGCCCAACCAGAACCAAAACGTGTCGCTCCAGCTTTAGAAAATTCTTCTTTAAAGGCATCAAAAGAACCAAAAGTAGC
>CAISOQ010000204.1 GCA_903887095.1 uncultured Flavobacteriia bacterium | reverse complement strand
CTTCCTATTCAAAAATCGTTTTCTGCATTCCAAATTTATGATGCTAGTATATGGTATAATGATGGAGATGCCATCAAGCATATACAGAAAGAGCTTGACACAAGCACCAAAAGCAACATATTCATTTCAAAAGGTATTGCTTTCGACGGACCTAGAGAATATGTAGATCACCATCTATTCATGATTGATTCTCTCGGGACTGTATTAAGTGATTATCCTAATCTTAAAGTTTCGACAGCTACCTACGAAAAAGATCATAATGGAATGTATTTATTCTCTGTAATGGATGGCCTCACCTCCTTATTTAAAGATGAATAGTGCGAAATTCTTTTAAAATCAAAAACAATATGTTCTTAGCTCAATGCGTTAAAGCATGAAATTCATGGTTATGGCTCGCATATTAAAATCCGGTTTCTTTTTATTTCTTTTGATAACGCTAATATCTTGTCAAAAAGGAAAATTCAAAACGAATGATTCAGATTTCCAACACATATTCAACGACCTTGTAAAATCTGGTCACAAAGCAGATGTTACATGGGACGCTGAAGTTCATTCCTATACTTTTGTTTTAAATGAGAACAAGTCTATTAAATCATTTGGTTATCAAAGTCATTCAAGTTTAAGTTCAAAAGATTATCTAATTGAAATCATAAATAATACCGATTCATCGATTGTGTATAGCGGAGGTCATCAATTCAGTTCTACGGACATATCTTATGTTGCGCCAAATAGCCAAATAAACCTACAAAGTGGTGTACATTACACTTTAAACAGAATCCAAACAAACTGGGGGCAATATATAACCGAAACTATTGGACATATAGTTAAAACCGAGCAATCTGATTATCCTTTAAGCTATGGCTCTTTAACCATTACAGAATCTAACTTTCATGATGATGGATCTTCAAGTTCTTGGCAAAAATTCAAGGCGCTACCGAGGGTCGATCTTGTGTTTAATTAATTTTTTTGGGACTTTCTAAGATTATTTTGCAGTTCAGTTTCGCCTGTATCACTGCACGAAGAAATACAATTAACCATAATCAAGCGTCAGTCCAAATCTTACTTCGGTGAAAAGAAAAGATGTTAAGAATTAAACTCTATCTTCGGAATAATAATCTTTTAAAAAGCAGGGCGATTGCCTGATTATGTTTCGTTATAATGACTTGATCTCCAAAATGTACTTCACACCAATAGTTATTAAAACATACAAGATCAAGAAAGGTAAAAATGAATTCCTCAAAGCGTTGCGAGCAGATTCACGCGAACCATTTTTTGACAATAAAAATGCTCGTCGCTTGGATAATGATGACAAAAAGATTTTCGCAAGCGAATTTGACAACTACATTTTTTTGAAAAACGAAATCGTAGGATATCGATGGAAGACGAACAAGACCTTGATTCATTTGTCTGAAAACAATTCTGGATTAAGAATACTCACCATTTCATTCCCAGGTGGAATTGGTGGACTTTTTTACGTCGGCTTTGGATTGCTTTTTACACTCTTTTTTGGAATTAAAATTTTCTTGTCAGAGGGAAAAATTAACTACTTGTTCTTCTTTATTGTTTTGTATGTTATCACAATTATAAATATCAATTCTGATTTTAAAGAACAGAATGATTTTGTAAAAAATATAATCGACAAATTGAATAACAATAATAAGATCCAATAAAAACGTGGCACCTCTTTGAGAACTAACAATTTTATGCTGTTCCATTCGACATTGCTAACTTTGACGAAATAAAATTCTAATTGACAGTAACGATGACCTATAAAATTAAACAATCATCACCTTTGCTTTGGTTCTTTTCTTTCCTAACATTTTTGTTGGTGGGTATGGGGACAATAATCTACTTAGCGAATAACAATGTCCTACCGAAAGAGCCAAAGTTTCTTGTATTTGTAATAGTTGCTACTGTGGTTGGTGGAGCATTTTTCTTACCGAGATACACAGCGACTGCGGAAATTGAAATCACCATTGACGAAGATGGAATAAAGAGAAAATGTATTAGAAGATTTCTGCTAGGTTCGCAATCCGATTTAGAAATGAAGTGGACTGATATTGAAGATTATATTTTTCAACCAGATAGAAAATTTGATCAATTCAAATTACATTTAAAAAACGGCAAAAAAATTAAATTCTATCACGACAACGGACATGATAATAAAGATGATTTCAGAAAATTTCTTTCCGACTTTAGTCAAAGAGTTGAGAAACTGAACAATGCTGACAAAGACAAACAAAATGACATTAAAATTGGCAAGACAATTTATGAAACGACCGGTGGCTTAATCCTAGCCGTATTTGCCATTCTCATAATTGTTGGTCTTCCAATATTTCTTATTGCAATCCCAACAAAGCACTCACCAAATTATTTTGGACTTGGAACAGCATACATTGGTGCTATTTATTTTTTAGTTCAAGTATCCATACACAGGAAAAAGAGAAAGGAATATGAAGATAGCTTCAAATAAGCTGTTTGAGGATTTCATGCTTGACTGAATAGGCGAAAATCTAACTCATATTCAAATCAAAAAAGGAATTAAAAAAAATACCAACCCTAAATGATCTTTTTCTCCCAGAATTTAAACCCTTGAACTTATTGAACCTTTTGAACCCTCTTTAAACCCTCTACGCCTGTTCCGCGGCGAACAAGAATTTATTCGGAGAAACTAAATTGGTTTTGACAGCATACATGACAATTCCTGCGGTGTTTTTAACACCCAATTTTGACATGATGTTTTTACGGTGGGTATTTACAGTATGGTTGCTCAAAAATAAATGCTCGGCAATTTGTGCATTCGTCAAACCTTCTGCAATTAATACGATGATTTCATTTTCCCTTTCTGATAGCACCACTGGTTCGCATGAAAATGATTCAAAATCGATGTCATTCACGTCAATTGAAGCGCGCTGAATGGTTTCCAAGATTTGTCCGCAGAAAAATTTTTTTCCTTTCCAGGTTTCTTCAACCGCATTTATGATTTCAGCAAGATCGCAATCCTTTTTGACATAACTTTTTACTCCCGAACGAAGCGCATCGACAAGCGTTTGGGCTGATTGTTCTGGCGTAATAGCCACAAAACGCAGTTCCTTGTTTTTCAAAAGCGCTTTTGGAATAACGTCTATGTCAAATCCAAAGGCTGTGTAATCGATCAAAATAACAGAAGCTTCAAAGTTCTTGATTAAATCCAAGAGTTCTTTGCTATCGTTTGCTTCGCCCACAATTTCAAATCCACCATGTGAATTCAGTATTGTGCGAAGTCCAACCCTGACAAGATTGTTGCTATCTGCTAAAATGATTTTCACCTTATTTAGAATAATTTTAAACAAAGATAAAAAAAACCAAAGTTTGAATGCTTTTTACGCGCTCAGATTTTTCAACTTATTAATTGTCAAAAACAAAAAAGCCCAGAAAATCTGGGCTAATCCTGTAAAGAAAGTTTCTTATCGTGTAAACAACATTTCACGGAATTTCGGCATTGGCCAAAGCTCATCGTCTACCAACATTTCTAATTTATCCGCATGGTAACGGATTTCATCAAAATGGATTCTTACTTTGTCGCAATAAGCGAATGCCTTATCCTCAGCATGACTTAGTTTATTTGCAGCTTTTCGCTCCATCAACATGGCATCTGCCGTAGCTTTCATCTTATTCAAGTGAATAGAAATACGCTGGATCAATTCGATTTGAATATTCGCTGCTTCTTTTCCAGCCTTGCTGCCCAATACATCAATCAAACCTTGAACATTTTTAATCAATGTATTTTGGTATTCCACAACGGCAGGGATAATCATTGAATTAACGACATCGCCCATAATACGCGCTTCGATCTGCAATTTCAAAATATAGTTTTCAAACTCAATTTCTTTTCTTGCTTCCAATTCACGTGGCGTCAAAACGTTCATATCATCAAACAACTTGACAACTTTTTTGTCTCCCCACACTTGAAGTGCTCTCGGTGTATCTTTCAAGTTTTTCAGTCCGCGTTTTTCAGCATCCTTCACCCACTCGTCGCCGTATCCATTTCCTTCAAAACGAATCTTTTTAGATTCTTTGATCAATTTTTGAAGTTCTTTCAGAATCGCTTCATCCTTCGCTTCTCCTTTTGCAATGCGGTCATCAACTGATTTCTTGAAATCTTTCAACTGCTTCGCCATAATGGTATTCAACACGATCATAGCTGATGCACAATTCGCTGAAGATCCAACTGCACGGAATTCAAACTTATTTCCTGTAAAAGCAAATGGCGACGTTCTATTTCTATCGGTATTGTCCAACATGATTTGCGGAATTTTACCAATATTCAATTTTAATTCTGTTTTGTCTTCTGGCGTCATTTTACCAGCCTTCACATTCTTTTCGATGTCATCCAACAAACCAGACAATTGTGATCCGATAAATGCAGATATGATTGCTGGTGGCGCTTCGTTTGCACCCAAACGGTGATCATTTCCAGCAGAAGCGATACACGCACGCAATACATCATCGTAATCATGAATGGCTTTAATCGTATTGACAAAGAATGTAAGGAACTGTAAATTGGATTTAGGATTCTTACCTGGTGCCAAAAGGTTGACACCTGTATTCGTGCTCAACGACCAGTTGTTGTGTTTTCCTGATCCATTAACACCGGAGAAAGGCTTTTCATGCAGCAAAACGCGGAAATCATGCTTGCGCGCAATCTTTTCCATCAAATCCATCAACAACAAGTTATGGTCATTTGCCAAGTTACATTCTTCAAAAATTGGTGCACATTCAAACTGATTTGGTGCAACTTCGTTGTGACGCGTTGTAACAGGAATTCCTAACTTAAGTGATTCTGTTTCAAATTCACGCATGAATGCATTCACTCTTTCTGGAATAGATCCAAAATAATGGTCTTCCAATTGCTGACCTTTCGCTGGAGCATGTCCGAATAGCGCACGACCTGTCATCATCAAATCTGGGCGTGCATTAAATAGCGCTTGATCAATTAAAAAGTATTCTTGCTCCCAACCAAGTGTTGCATTTACCTTGGTTACATTTTTATCAAAATATTGGCATACCTCAACAGCAGCTTGATCAACTACATGCAACGCTTTCAAAAGTGGCATTTTATAATCCAGCGATTCACCTGTATAGGAGATGAAAATCGTTGGAATGCACAATGTCTTACCAATGACAAAAGCAGGCGATGATGGATCCCATGCTGTGTAACCGCGTGCTTCAAAAGTATTTCGGATTCCTCCATTTGGAAAAGAAGATGCATCTGGCTCCTGCTGAACCAACAAGTCTCCGTCAAAACGCTCTATTGCCTTTCCGGGACCAACCGGCTTGAAGAAAGCATCGTGCTTTTCTGCTGTGCTCCCTGTTAATGGCTGAAACCAGTGTGTATAATGTGTCGCACCTTTTGTTAGCGCCCAGTCTTTCATCGCCGAAGCAACTTGATCAGCCATTTTGCGATCCAGACGTGTACCATTCTGAATGGATTCCATCATTGACTTGAATGCATCAGATGGCAAGTATTCACGCATTACTTCTGAATGAAATACATTTTGTCCGTACAATTCAGAAATTTTACCGTCAAAATCAATGTGTTTTGGAGTACGATTCAATACATCCTGATACGCTTTTTGTCTAATGGTCGCCATAACTTTTAAAATTTTAAGCAAAATTACACCATTTTAGGGGTGTCAGCCAAAATTTTCATATTATTTTTCAACACACCCCCTCTAAAAAGATAGCTTATCTCATTTTTTTTTGAATTTTTATAGATTTCAACCCTAAAAACAATAGAAAAATTTCAATAAACAAAAAAAGACACCCTTGCGAGTGTCTTTTCCGTTGCTAGAGAATTTATTTACTACATGGTAGCTGCCCTTCATTCTCTAGCAACTTGCTTTCAATTCGGATGTCCACTTTTTGGGATAGATGGACAACTTAAACTGAAAACTGCTTCTAAACCTAAACTAATCTACTACTATAACCATTAAACTTGAAACGAAGATAGGTCAACTGCACCATCACAGACAACTTTGTTCAACGAACATCGAATTTGAATCAATGAAATACCAAAATATTCAGACAGAGCTTTTAATTTGCGTTTTCGGAGAGATCGAAAATCAATTCTGAATAATTTTCGTCAGAAAAATAGCTGTTTGCAATTTCCATGAGCTCACTTTCTGTTAACTTATCAATACCTTGATAAATTTCCTGAATAGTATCAATTTGATTGAACAGGAGCAACGACTTACCTAAACCGAGCATCAAGCCAGAATTGCTGTCCATTCCTAATGCCAGATGACCTTTCAATTGTTCCTTCGCTCTGTTCAATTGCAAAACGCCCAATTTCTTTGTACGCAACAATTTTAGTTCCTTACGAATGAGCGATAAGGATTTATCAATGTATTTTGGATCGGTACCTAAATAAACACTCCAAAATCCAGTATCCACATATGGCGTGTAATTGGCTTCTACATTGTATGAGTAACCATATTTTTCGCGAATAGAAAGTGTTAATCGAGAATTTAATGCTGGTCCACCTAATATATTAGTCAACAAAGTCATCCCTCGACGCGCTTCCTCTTTGTAACTTGGCGCCAGGCCTCCTACAATTGCGTGCACTTGATAATTGGCTTCTTTGGATCGAATATGAAATGTTTTGCGCGGTTCAAACTTTTCAATGAGGGGAACGTGATTTCCAATTGGACAACTTTTAAAATCCTCCTCCAGTATTTTTTCCAATTTACCTTTCGACAAATCTCCAACAAAAGAAATCACCATGTTGTCAGAGGTGAAGAACCTTTTCACATAATCCATCAAATGGTCGCGATTAAAGCTCTGCACACGCTCTTTCGTTCCTAAAATATTATTCCCTAGCGTGTGCCCTTCGAATAAATAAGCTTCAAAATCATCGAAAATTTTATCGGAAGGACTATCCAGATAAGAATTGATCTCATCGAGAATGATTTCTTTTTCCTTGTTAATTTCCTTTACCGGGAAATTAGAATTCAATATAATATCTGCTAACAGCTCTGATGCACGAGCAATGTGTTCTTTTGTAAAAGAAGCATAAACGCATATTTCTTCTTTCGCTGTATATGCATTCAACTCACCTCCTACAGAATCTAAGCGCGATAAAATGTGAAATGCTTTTCTTTTGTTGGTTCCTTTAAATATAGAATGTTCTAAAAAGTGCGCCAATCCATCCTCTCCTTGCTTTTCAAATCGCGAACCTGCAAGAACAGTTACACCCAAATGTGCAACTTGAGCAGGCGCGTGAAGATACACCACACGTATACCATTGGAAAGCTGAAAAAGTTGGGGCTGAATTTCGTACATTATCAAGGATTCTTTCTGTAGACCTTCCACTCGTTTCCATACCACTCAAATATGATTCGATCATGCAAACGAGAAGGCCTCCCCTGCCAGAACTCTATGAGTACAGGAGTTAATTCATATCCACCCCAATGCGGAGGACGAGGCACCTCTCCAGGAAATTTCTTAGCATATTGTTCCACTTTTTTCTCCAAATCGACGCGATCATTCAAAAACTCAGATTGGCTAGAAGCCCAAGCACCTATCTGACTACCACGCGGACGCGATTTGAAATAATCGTCACTAACTGTTTCAGATACTTTTTCTACCATGCCTTCAATGCGCACTTGTCGCTGCAAACCTGGCCAAAAAAACAACATCCCAGCTTTTGGATTAGAGGCAAGCTCCTTCCCTTTCTGACTTCTATAGTTCGTGTAAAAAACAAACTTTTTATTGAGCAATTCTTTTAGATACAGAATTCGCGAACTTGGAAAATTGTTTAAGCCTGCTGTCGACAGCACGAATGCATTTGGTTCGGGTTGCGAAATAAAAGCATCCGAATACCATGTTGTAAACAGATCAAATGGTTCATTCCCGAAATAACCCTCCAAATTTCCTTTGTCAAATTCGCGGTGGTCATTTCGCATTTGCTCAATAAAATCCTCCATTCTACTTATTCGTCGGTGTAATCGTCTTCTAATTCACTATCATCCTCTTCGAGCTCCTCGATCTCTTCCACTTCTTCAGCATCTTCATCCTCAAAATCGGAGCCTGGAGCCGAAAATACTTTACCTTTTGGTGCTTTTGCTTCTTCCAATTCAGGCAGCGATTTTCTTTCGATTTCTTTGTCCAAGTTTTCGGTGTATGGGAAAATTTCAACAATAGGTGAAACTATAATTGAAGGAATCTGAAAGTCAACCATCAACGTAGAAAGACTTTCTTTGATTCGATCATAAGCATCTTTCACTGAATGAGCTGAAACCAAAAAGTTTTGCGAAACCTTTTTCTTTTTTTCATCTCCATCACCTTCTGCATCATATGATATTTTCACTTTGTACCAAACATCAGCATCTTCATAAGCAAAAATATCATGCAATTCAGTGCGTGCGATTCCCACTACATTGAATTCACCTCGAATGATTGAACCTAATTCTTCATAAATTCTTGCCTCTGCGTCTGTGAAAGTCATTGCGGCCAAAAGGTAAGGTTCTGAAACACGCTTAAACGTACCATTTTCAAGCTGCTTCGTGTATTTTACTTTTACTGTAAACCAGTTATTCAT